>CAZEBD010000049.1:0-9180 GCA_964510625.1 uncultured Planctomycetales bacterium | reverse complement strand
TGGCTCCCCCTCGTGGACTCGAACCACGGACCTGGAGATTAACAGTCTCTCGCTCTACCGACTGAGCTAAGGGGGAATAAATTTAAATTGTGAAGTATTTTAACACTAAATAATCTGATTTTCAAGGGCTTTTACCTGCCCCTCGATCTGTGAAATCAGTTTTTCAATCTCTTTCATCCGGCGGCCGTATTCTTTGGCCGTCTCCTCATCCCGGTAAAAATGCGGATTAGATAAAGCCCGCGCCTTGGCGTAACTTTCCAGCTCCAGCTCCTCTTTATTTTTTAAAATTTTATTGATCTTGTCCCGGATGACGGCATTATTGGCTTTACGCTTCTTCTCCTGGCTCTTAAGCAGCTGCTCCTGGGCTTTAGCTTTTTCCTTAGCTTCATTTGCAGGTTTAGAAGGTTTTGGCCTGAATTCCGGAACTTTTTCAGTATCCGTAAAAGTATCCCGCTTCTCCAGATAATAATCAAATGTCCCAGGGAATTTTCTGATCCGTCCGCCCTTGACCTCAAAAACATTATTGGCTACGGATTTCACAAAATAAATATCGTGACTGATAAAAACAATCGTCCCTTCGTAATTTTTAAGTGCCCGCACCAGGGCATCCACGGCATCCACATCCAGATGCGTAGTCGGCTCATCTAAAAGCAGAAAATTCGGCGGGTTAATCAGAAGTTTAGCTAAAATCAGGCGGCTTTTTTCTCCTCCGGATAAAACTTTAACTTTTTTCTCCGCATCATCCCCGCTGAATAAAAAAGCACCTAAGATCGTCCGGACAGCCTCCTGCGCCATGTAACCGGGAGCCGCGCTGTATGCTTCCTGCAAAACCGTGTTTTCCACATTCAAAACATCGGTACGCGTCTGGGAAAAATACCCGATATCCACATTATGGCCGACAGTACGATTACCGCTGTCGATCTCCACAATTCCGGCTAATATTTTTAATAAGGTCGATTTACCGGCGCCGTTCTCCCCGGCTAAAACCGCTTTCTCTCCCTGGGTGATCTCAAAATCCAACCCCTCATAAACCCGGATATCCCCGTAAGTCTTAGAAATCGCCTCTAATTTAATCACCCGGTGGCCGGATTTACGGGTTTGGGGAAAATTAAAAGTGTGGATGCTTTCCCGGGGATCCGGAGGCACGACAATGGCATCCTCCTCCATCTTCTCTAAAACCCGGCGTTTAGCGCGCACCGAGGCAGCTTTATTCGGCTGGGCATGGAACCTGGCCACAAATTTTTCCAGCTGCTCCATCTTTTTGCCCTGCTCTTTAGACTGTTTGATTAAATGCGTGCGCTTCTGCTCTTTAATCTCTTCATAATGCTCATAATTACCGTGTACTTTAGTAATTGCTCCATTTTCCAGGATCAAAGTATAATTGGTGACATCAGTCAAAAACGCCTTATCGTGAGAAATCATAATAAATGTGCCCCGGAAACCCGCCAGGTAATCTTTGAGCCATAAAGCGGCATTTAAGTCCAAATAGTTTGTCGGCTCATCTAAAAGCAAAAGGTCATAATGATAAGTAAGCAATTTTGCCAGTAAAGCGCGCATTTGCCAGCCGCCGCTCATCTCTTTGATCGGGCGTAAAAAATCCCTTTCCTTAAACCCTAATCCGGAAAGGATTTTTTTAGCTTTATGCTCCAACTCGAAAAATCCTAAAATCTCCAGGTGATGTAAAATCTCGCCGTACTGTTTTGAGTCGGCGGCATTAGCCGACTCCAGATCCTCTTTTTCTTTTTTTAAGCGCATGATCCGATCATCCCCTTCGGTTAATTCTGCCAGCACCGAACGCGCTGAAGAAAAACTTGCCTCTTGAGGAAGATAACCGATATGTACTCCTTTATTCAACCTTACCTCTCCGCTTGAAGCCTCGATTTCCTGCAGAATTAAAGAAAATAAAGTACTCTTGCCCGTGCCGTTGGGGCCGATCAAACCGATCTTCTCCCCCTGGTTAATATTCAGGGAAACATCCTGAAAGAGGACTTTAGAACCGTAATTTTTGGAAAGGTTGGTAATATTGATCATATTTGTGAGATCCTTCGGCTACGCCTCAGGATGACCCATCGGGCCTTCAATAATTGGGGATGGGGTCATATCGAACGGCGAGATTCTAAAGATTTCGAAAGGGTAGTTGCGTCGGCATATTCCAGGTTTGAGCCGACAGGCAGCCCTAAACCGATACGGCTTAAATGCACGCCTAAGGGTTTAAGCAGCTGGGTCAGGTACATCGCCGTAGTTTCGCCTTCGGTGTCCGCATCGGTGGCAATGATTATTTCCTTAATTCCTCCGGCTTTGATCCTCTGGATCAGCCCGTCGGTCTTTAAATCGCTGGGGCCCCTGCCTTCCAGCGGAGAGATCGAGCCCAGAAGGACATGATAAGCACCGTGAAAATTTCCCGCTTTTTCAATCGCCGTGATATCCGTAGGTTTTTCCACCACACAGACAATTTCCTTCTGGCGGCCTGCATCCTGGCAAATTTTACAGGTTTCCTCTTCGCTTAAATTATTACAAATCCGGCAGGAACGCACGCTCTCTTTTACTTTACACAAAGAATCGGCTAAAGACCTGATTTCTTCGCTGGTGGCCCCCAAAACATGGGCGGCAATCCGCTCAGCGCTGCGCCGTCCGACGCCGGGAAGCCTGATCAGGCATTCAATTAATTTTTCTATGGAAGCCGTGTAATTAGCCATTAATCTTCTTTAACCACCCTTCCGCCGAACATCTCCAGGGCGGATTTAATGAAAGGGTTACTACGCGCATCCGGGCCCTGCTTTTCCTGCGCTGTCAGAACAAAATTCACCCTTAATGCGGCATTGCATAATTCCGAGGCGGCTTTTTCAATGATCGCCTTATTTTCTTTGGTTTCCAGGGACTCCTTATGCAAAGAGCAGCTCTTAGGAAAAGCTACGGTAATCATATCGCCGCTCACCTTAGTCGGCTCCCCTTCGCTTAAATAAGTGGATACCGACATTTTGATCTTGGATAGATTATTCACCACACTTGCCCAGACTTCTTTTACTTTCTCAAGCGGTACGGAAACAATCGGGGCGGGGATATTTTTAGGCGGCTCTGCCTGGATCTTTTGCGGCGCGGCTCTCTTTTCAACCGGCGCAGCAGCCACAGGGGCTTCTATCTTCTGGCGTGGGCTTTCGCAAACCCCGCTACGGCTCTCTGTTTTATTCTGCGCCAACCTCACCAAGCTTATTTCCAGCGGAATCCGCTGGGAATCTAAACGCTTAGTCATCTCCTGCGTAGCAATCAAAATATTAAAAGCAGTAAAAATTTCATCTAAGCTCATTAGCTGGCTTTGCTTAAATAAACGGTCGCAGATCTCCTGCGGCAGATCGACAAGCTTGGCATCGGCCCGGGAAACTTTAGCCACCATCAGGTTACGGAAATGCTCGATCAGGTTGACCAAAAATACTCCAGGGTCTTTACCGTCATCAATGATCTCATTAAAAAGCTTCAAAGCCCCTTGTGCATCCTTCTGAATAATCTTATCGGTGAGCGAAAATAAAACCTCCTGCTCCACCATCCCTAAAACTGAGATCGCGTCTTTTAAGGATATTTTGTCTTTAGAAAAAGAAACCAGCTGATCTAAGACGGATTCGGCATCCCGCAATGATCCATCGCTGCTTCTGGCAACCGCCGCCAGTACTTCCTTATCTACAGTGATATTCTCCGTGCCGACGATTTTTTCCAGCTGGGAGATGATCTCAATTACGGTGATCCGGCGGAAATCCATCCGCTGGCAGCGGGAGATAATCGTAGGTATCACCTTTTGCGGATGGGTAGTGGCAAAAATGAATTTTACGAATTCCGGAGGCTCCTCCAGGGTTTTAAGCAGGGCATTAAAACCGTCCGGGGTGATCTGGTGGACTTCATCAATAATATAAACTTTATATTTACCCTGCGTGGGGGAAAACTTGACATTTTCACGCAACGCCCGGATCTCATCGATCCCGCGGTTGGATGCGCCGTCGATCTCAATGACATCCAGTGACCGGCCCTGATTGATCTCAAGACAGGATGGGCATTTTTGGCAGGGCTGGATAGTCGGGCCTTCCTTGCAATTAAGTGCTTTGGCTAAAATACGGGCGGTGGAGGTCTTGCCTACCCCCCGGGGGCCGGCAAACAGATAGGCGTGAGCAAGACGGTTCTTAACAATGGCATTTTTTAAAGTGCCGACAATATGATCCTGCCCGATAATACTGGCAAAATCCTGCGGGCGCCATTTTAAAGCAAAAACAGTGTAAGCCATAGGTAGAAAGAATTACTATTTTTTATCGATCTGGATCTGCTGGACCTTAACCTCTTTTTCTGCCAAGTAGGCAAAAGCCCGTTTGATTTCATCCTCCTGGCCTTCCACAGTCAGAATAGACCAGCCGGCATCCATAGAAAAAGAAGCTTCAATAATATTCAGTTCAATATTGTATTTTTTGCAAAGATAACAAATTATTGACTCATCCTGTAAAGCGCCCGGAAAAGTCAGGCCTATAGATATCTTCATTTTATCTCCTCAATAAAATTTATTATACCAAAATTTTAGGCTTAAAAGTAGAAATATTAAATCTAAATCAAACCTCTCCTATCTCCGGGATTATTTCCGGAGGAACAGGCAGCTCCACAATACGGATATCCCTCCATTTCCCTTCCCGGTACCTCATAAAAACGACAGCGGAGAAGACCAGGAAAAAGAATACCATGGCTGCCCAGCCGATCTCCGGAGGAAGATGTAAGATTCGCAGGATCAATACAAGCACAGCAACCATTAACCAATGCAAGATAACCGACATACGCATAGCCCAAAAAGTATCACCTGCCCCGCGTAAGGCGCCGATAAACACGCAGAGCATAGTCTCAACCAGCACATATACAGAAGACAACCGGACCATAAATACCGCCATCGGCACAGCGGCACTAAACACAACGCTTGCCGCTGACGGCCGGAACACATTTACCAGCATACCGGGAAACCCCGCGAAAAAAATAAAGACAAATGCCGAATAGATCATTCCCAGTTTTAATCCGGAGATGACCGAACGATGGGCTTTCTCCGGATGCCGGGCACCCATATACCTGCCGACTAAACTAGTCACGCCGATCTCAATACCGATAAGCGGAACAAAAGAAACAAAATCCCAGTTAAGGACTAAGGTGGCGGCAGTAGCTGCTGCCGGGCCGAGAGAATGAAACATCATGACCATCGCATTAAAAGCAACGATATTTAAACACATTTCAATTCCCGTAGGATAACCAAAATGCAAAAGTTTTCCTGCCAGCATCCGGTCAAAACGGAACGAACTTTCAATACTATATTCTTTACGGTTGCCTTGATTAAAATACGCAGCAAACAGAATAAATAAACCGGCAACACCTCCGATGATCGGAAAACCACATTTACCGAAAATGAATACATAATCCAGTCCGACATTGGTAAACATAGAGGTAAAGGCGGCAATCATTACAATTTTCGTACGTCCAGTCCCGGAGAAAAAACCGCTTAAGCTTATTCTTATAAGGCTAATAATCGAGCCGTAAATCAATATATTAAAGTAATTTATCTGAGGTATAAGCTGTTCCTGGCCAACGCCCATAAAAGCAAACAACCAGCATACGAACGGCCTAAACAAAAGAATAACCGGATACGCGCAACAGGAAAAAATTAACGCCTGCGTCAATACCAGGCCGCAATCTTTTTTCCTGCCTGAGCCCAAATGCTGGGCAACCAACGCGGTGGTAAAACCCACCAGGCCGATAAAAAACGAGATCATCATAAAAGATGCCAGGCCTCCGCCCATAACCGCATTCATCAATTCCGGCTTTAGCCTGGCAAGAAACAGGCGGTCAGTAAAAACCATGACCGTCTCACAAGCATGAGAAACAACCATCGGCAGGGAGATAGCAATAACCTCTGCCATTCCCCCTTCTTTTAAATAATGTTTTGTCATATAAACTATAAGGTAAAAAATAAATCCGACGGTATGCGTCGGATGGTTTATTGAATTTTTTCGGAGAGGCTGGGATTCGAACCCAGGGACCCAGTTGCCCAGGTCAACTCATTAGCAGTGAGTTGCTTTCGACCACTCAGCCACCTCTCCAAACCTATATAAATTATTTTCTTTTTTTCTTAAAGAAATCTTTTAGCAAAGAACCACACTCGTCCTGAAAAAGCCCGGAGACCGCCTTGATCCGGTGATTTAATTTTTTATGATTGATGATATTGACAACCGAACCGCAGGCCCCGGTTTTAGGGTCGCTTGCACCGAAATATAAGTGCTTGATCCTGGCCAGCACAATCGCCCCGGCGCACATACTGCACGGTTCAATTGTAACATAGAGGATAGCCTCATTCAACCACTTTGTCCCCAGATAATTGGCGGCGGAGGTTATGGCGATGATTTCCGCATGCGCGGTAGGGTCTTTTAAACGCTCGATCTGATTATGGCCGCGGGCAATGATCTGATGGTTATGAACGATCACCGCTCCGACCGGCACCTCCCCTTCCTTAAAGGCCTGGCGGGCCTCTTTCAGGGCCTCCTGCATATAATATTGGTGGAGTTTTAACATTTAAGGCTGCACATTAAAATATGCGCCCAGCTGGGGTCGAACCAGCAACAACCAGCTCCGTAGGCTGGTGCTCTATCCAGTTGAGCTATGGGCGCAATATTGAGTTTATCGGGACAAAGTAAATATAACAGATTTGTTTATTACTGTAAAGGAAGAATCCTTGAGCGCCTGGATAAAAACTCTCTGATCCTTATCCAGCCGGCCGCCGAAATAATCGCAATCAGCGGAATAACCGGGACCAGATACCTCTCGCCACTGCTTCTGCCGACGATGAGGATGGTCACCACCACAAAATAAACAATCGTAAAAATAATAAACTGATAATAAATATTGCCCTTCAGTTTTGACAGGCCCGCGATTAACCCTATCCACCAAAAAACCACAAACGGATATCCAAAAACTTTGCCGATAGCGGTTAAGGCCGGACAATGCAGGTACTTTAATGAGCCGGGCCGGGTCAATAGCGACAGAAGGCAATGCCAGGCAGCAGTAAAATAACTAAATCCCTGGCTTAGAGCATAACTGGTAAACATCGGGAAGGTTTTATAATCATTCTGAATATTGGTAAACACATATGCCTGGAAACGCAGATAATTCCTGAACTGCCAGGCTCCCAGCAAAAGATAAACAACCGCCAGAAAAACCAGTGCATGTAAAATGCCTTTTACGGGGCTTTGGCGTAAACCGGCATACGCAATAAAAACCGCAAGCAGTAGTCCGAAATAAAAACTTACCGGCCGTACGTAGGTAGCCAAAGCCAATAATAACGCAGCCGCAATTGCCAGGCTTACCCGTTTATGCTTCAGATAAAGAATAAAAATCCAGGCAAATAAAGTAAACAGCGCCAGGTACAAAGTGTCAGCCAAAATCTGTAATGAAAAGATCGTTATCGGCGGGCTGAATAATACGATTGCCGCGCTCAGGAAAGCGCCTGGCCGGTTGATCTGGCCGGCAGCCTGATAAGTAATGTAGGCAGCCAGTAAAGTCAGAAGCAGCTGTATAAAAATTACCCCGGCCAAAGGCAGCTTAAATATATAATGCAGGAGCGCCAGAAATACCGGATAACCCGGAGTCCTCAATACCTCATATTTTAACACCCCGTTATCCTGAATGGCAAATGCCCCGTAGGAGGCCAAAGCTCCGGCTGATTTCAGGTAATCAGATGAATCAGGCTGGAATTTACCTTCGGGAGCAAAGATGACCATAAAAATAAAAAGCGAAATTTTTATTAATAACGCGGCCAGAATAACGGTTAAGGCTATCTGCTTCCTATTCATATTTTTGCAACTGGCTTTTGATCACATTGGTTGAAGTCGGCATTGGCATGGCAATCTTGATCATCTGGAATGAAAATAACCCCGGAGCGATCTTATTCAAAAAATTAAAAACTTCCGTCAGGATCCCTGAAATAAAACTTTGGTTAACTAATTTAAACGGCGGCGGTATAGGAATGGTCTTTTTGATCTTAAAGCCGCATTGCTTAAGCATTTCATTAAAAGAGCTGTAAGTAAAGAGCCGTTTATGCTCGATATCCATGATCCCCCGGTCGGCATAATTAAAACGCCCGAAAAGCAGCCCGATCCTCACTGAAAAGAAAGCCACATTAGGCACGCTAACGACAAATACCGCTTTTTCCAATTTAGGGTTACTCCTCAGTTTCAGAAGCAGTTTTTCCGGCTCTTTCAGATGCTCCAGCACATCCATCAGGCAGACCAGGTCAAAATTCTGGCCGCTTATTTTATTCCAATCAAACTCTTCGATATCTGCGCAGAAAAATTCATTATAATACCGGCTCTCCTCCAACAGGTCGATCCCGGTAAGCCAGATCCCTTGATCTTTAAGCCTTTTACCCAGATAACCGGGGCCGCATCCGATCTCTAATATCCTCTTGGGCTGATATTGCCGGATTATTTTTAACAACCAGCTATGGGTAGAAAACGGGTAATCGAATTTATCTTTATACACCGACTGCTTGCTGCCCCGAAATTTTAAAGAACAACCGATCCCCATCTGCTGCATCTTAAATTTAAAAGTGGTTTTAAGGATATCCAGCCCGTAACGGATCAGGCGGACATTGGATTTCTCGCATCCGTAATAAGTAGAAATGGGAAATTCCCTGATCTCTTTTTGCAGAAACCTGGCCTGCAGGATAATGTCCGTATCAAAATCAAATCCGTTGGAATTTAATTCAAAAGGCACAGCTTTAAGGAATGCCGTGGAAAACCCCCGGTAGCCGGAATGATACTCCGACAAATTTGTCTGGGCCAACATATTCTGGATCTTGGTCAGAATGATATTAGAGATAAACCGGACCAACGGCATCCGGCCGGCTAAAGCATTCTTTTTGACCATCATCCTTGAGCCAATGACCACATCCGCCCCTTCCCGGAATAATTTTAAAAAATTCCCTAAATCCTCCGGGGCGTATTGCCCGTCGCCATGCAGTAAAATCACATAATCAAAACCATTGAGGCAGGCGTAATTATAGCCGATCTTCTGGTTAGCCCCGTAGCCCTGGTTGATTTTGGTTTTAAATATCTCATAATTTTTGAAATTCAACTTTTTGGCTGTTTGGCAAGCTACCTCTACCGTGTTGTCGGCCGA
>CAZEBD010000048.1:0-9206 GCA_964510625.1 uncultured Planctomycetales bacterium | reverse complement strand
TCCGTTCCTATAACCGCCGGGTGTTTAAGCTTAAAGAGCATGTCGACCGGCTCTTTGAATCGGCCCAAAGTATTATGTTAAAGATTCCCTTAAGCAAAGAGCAGATGATCAAAGCGACAGTGGCCACACTTAAGGCCAATGCATTAGATAACGCTTATATCCGCCTGGTGGTTACCCGCGGAGTGGGTGACCTGGGGCTTGATCCGCGTAAATGCCTGGAGGGAGCCACGACTATAATTATTACGGATAAGATTGCTTTATATCCGGAAAAACTTTATCGCAATGGTTTAACCATTGTGACCGTGCCAACCGTGCGTAATCTCCCGGAGGCGCTTAACCCGCAGATCAAATCCCTGAATTATCTGAATAATATCCTGGCTAAGATCGAAGCGGCCAACGCCGGATGCGATGAAGCGATCATGCTGGATTCTTTAGGGTATGTGGCCGAATGTACCGGGGATAATATTTTTGTGGTTAAGGGCGGCCAGCTTTATACGCCGCCGCAATGCATGGGGACTTTACGCGGGATCACCCGCGACTCAATTTTAGAGATCGCGCGTGTAAATAAGATCGCTGCGCATGAGCATGTGATCACGCGGCATGAAGTTTATATTTCGGATGAGTGTTTTCTGACCGGTACGGCTGCCGAAGTTATCCCGGTGGTTAAGGTGGACGGCCGCCTGATCGGTGAGGGTAAGCCGGGCAAGCTTACTTTAACCCTGATGAAGAAATTTAAAGAGCTGACCGCCAAGAACGGAGTAAAATATTAAAGATGCTTTGCGATATCTGTAATAAAAATCCGGCTACCGTGCATCTGACCGAGATCATTGATGAACAGATGAATGAGCTGCATTTATGCGAAGAGTGCGCCCGGAATAAGAGCGCGGCGATGGAGCAGCAGTTTGGCTTAAGCGACCTGTTGGCCGGGATGGTGGATTTTCAGAAATCTTCTACTAAGGAAGAAGAGGCCGTCGCGGTAAAATGCCCGGCCTGCGGCCTGACTTATACGGATTTTAAAAAGATCGGCCGGCTTGGCTGTGCGGAGTGTTATAATGTTTTCCGCAAATATCTGGCTCCGCTTTTAAAACGCATCCACGGTTCAAACCAGCATATCGGCAAGAGCCCGGTCAAAGGTAAGGCTGCAGCTAAGCCTTCTAAAAAGATAACCGATTTGTCGGAGTTAAAGAGCCAGTTGCAAAAAGCTATTCAGGCGGAGGCTTTTGAAGAGGCGGCGCGCCTGCGCGATCAGATTAAAGTGCAGGAAGCCAAAAAGGAAAAGAATAATGCAGATTAATGACCTGATTAATCATACCAGCGAATGGCTTAAAGGGACGGGCCCGCATTCAGATATCGTTATCTCCAGCCGCATCCGCTTAGCCAGAAATCTTAATAAATTTCCTTTTCCGCACTGGGCGACTAAGCCGCAGTTAAATGCGGTTTTAGAAAAATGCGCTCAGGCGATGGAGAAGGTGGATTTACTCAAAGGCGCAACACTTTTTGCCCTGGCAGAATTAGATAGTATTGATAAGCAGTTTTTAATCGAGCGGCATTTAATGTCGATTGAGCATGCCCAAAAAACCGAGCAGAAAGCGGTGCTGGTTAATGCTGAAGAAAATATTTCGGTAATGGTCAACGAAGAGGACCATTTACGTATCCAGCTTATGCAGTCGGGTTTTAATCTTTTTGAAGCCTGGGGCCTGATCAATGAGATCGATGATGCCCTGGCCAAGCTTCTGGATTACGCTTTCCTTGAAGACTTGGGGTATTTGACTGCCTGCCCGACTAACGCCGGTACCGGTATGCGCGGATCGGTAATGCTGCATTTACCGGCTTTAGTGATGAGCCGGCAGATCGAACGGGTGCTGGCGGCGATCGCCAAATTAAGTTTTACCACCCGCGGCCTTTACGGTGAAGGGACGCAGGCCAGCGGTAATTTTTTTCAGATCTCCAATCAGGTTTCTTTAGGGCACAGCGAAACCGAAATTATTGAAAATATTAATGGCTTGATCCGTCAGATCATTGAACAGGAAACCCAGGCCCGGGAGATTCTGATGAATAAAAGCAAAGAGATTTTAGAGGACCGGATTAACCGGAGCTTGGGGATTTTAAAAAGTGCCCGGATTATTACCAGCCAGGAAACCATCGACCTGTTGTCGATGGTCAGATTAGGCAGTGACCTGGAGATGATCAAGGATATCGACCGGCGCACGATCAATGAACTTTTTATCACTACCCAGCCGGCGCATTTGCAGAAACTGGAGAATGTCAAACTTTCAAGCGACCAGCGGGATTTGAAAAGAGCGGAATTAATCAGGAAGAAATTAAATTTATTATAAGGAGACCGCATGTTTAATCGTTTTACGGAAAGAGCAAGAAAAGTAATTATTTTAGCTAAGGAAGAGGCCAGGCGTTTTAACCATGATTATATCGGCACTGAGCATATACTCCTGGGATTGATCCGGGAGGGGGAAGGGGTGGCTGCGGCAGTCCTGCAGAAATTAGAGGTTTCGCTGGAGAATATCCGCCTGGAGATCGAAAAATTAGTCCAGCCGGGCCCCACGACCCAGATCATCGGGGATATTCCTTTTACCCCGCGGGCCAAAAAAGCCCTGGAGCTGGCGGCAGAGGAAGCCCGTTCATTAGGGCATAATTATATTGGAACCGAACATCTTTTATTGGGTTTGATCCGCGAAGGAGAAGGAATTGCCTCGCAGGTTTTATTAAATTTGGGGATGGACCTAAGCTCCGTGCGCAATGAAGTGATGAGTTTATTAGGTTCGGCTTTACCCGGGATGAACCAGCCCGGCGCGCCGGGGGCAAAATCCAAAACTCCGGCATTGGATGCTTTTGGCAGGGATCTTACGGCGTTGGCCCGTGAAAATAAACTGGATCCGGTGATCGACCGTAAAATGGAGATTGAGCGGGTAGTGCAGATCTTAAGCCGGCGGACTAAGAATAATCCGGTGCTTTTGGGGGAAGCCGGAGTAGGAAAGACGGCGATTGTCGAAGGACTGGCACAATTAATCATCGCCGGCAATATTCCGGAAGTATTAAGAGGTAAAAGGATTGTGGTGTTAGATTTAGCGTTAATGGTCGCCGGGACAAAATACCGCGGCCAGTTTGAGGAAAGAATCAAAGCGATTATGGAGGAGATCAAACGCTCCCAGGATGTAATTATATTTATTGATGAGCTGCATACTTTAGTCGGGGCAGGTGCTGCCGAAGGGGCCATCGATGCCTCTAATATTATGAAGCCGTCATTATCCCGCGGGGAGATGCAGTGCATCGGAGCAACCACGATCAATGAATACCGTAAATATATCGAAAAGGACGCGGCTTTAGAGCGCCGTTTCCAGACGATCATGGTGGAGCCGCCGACCGTAGAGCAGACCGTGGAGATCTTAAAGGGTTTACGCGATAAATATGAAGCCCACCACCGGGTTACTTTTAAAGATGAGTCTTTGGAGGCCGCCGCGGTTCTAAGCGACCGGTATATTACCGGCAGGTTTATGCCGGATAAGGCGATTGATTTAATCGATGAGGCCGGAAGCCGCGCGCGTTTAAATGTTTTGATCGTGCCGGATAATATCAAGCAGATCGAGGCCAATGTCGAATCATTAAGAAAAGAAAAAGAGGCCTATATCAAAAGCCAGGATTTTGAAAAAGCCGCCAGCCTGCGCGACCAGGAGCGTACCGCCCGCCAGGAGCTGGAGCGGTTAAATAAAGAGTGGAGCCAGGCTAAGGATAAAATGCGCCCGGAGGTAACCGGGGAGGATATTGCTAAAATTTTAGCTCAGTGGACCGGTATTCCGATCTTCAGGCTCGAAGAGAAGGAGAGTGAAAAATTACTTAAGATCGAAGAGGAGCTGCATAAACGGGTAGTCGGCCAGCAGGAAGCCATCGAAGCCATCGCCCATGCCGTGCGGCGTTCACGGGCCGGGATCAAAGACCCCAAGCGGCCGATCGGCTCGTTTATCTTCTTAGGGCCTACCGGAGTAGGTAAGACTTTATTGGCCAGGGCCCTGGCGGAGTTTATGTTTGGGGATGAGGATGCGTTGTTGCAGATAGATATGTCGGAGTATATGGAGAAATTTAATGTTTCACGTTTAATCGGGGCTCCTCCGGGATATGTCGGTTATGAAGAGGGCGGCCAGCTGACTGAAAGAGTCCGGCGCCGGCCTTATGCGGTGATCCTTTTGGATGAGATCGAAAAAGCGCACCCGGATGTTTTTAATTTATTGCTGCAGGTTTTTGAGGAAGGGAGGTTGACCGACAGCTTCGGCCGTAAAGTAAACTTTAAAAACACGATTATCATCATGACCTCTAATGTCGGGGCGGAACTAATCCGCAAAACCGGTTCCTTAGGTTTTAAATCGCAGAAGGAGGAAGGCACTTACCAGGAGATGAAAGAAAAACTGCTGGAAGCGGTAAAACATGCCTTTAAACCGGAGTTCTTAAACCGGATCGACGATATTGTTGTGTTTAAACAGTTAGTTAAAGAGGATCTATCCAAGATCATCGATATCGAAATCGGTTATGTCATCGCCCGCTTGAAGGAGCAGAAGATCAGCCTGGAGGTTAATCAAGAGGCCAAAGAACTTTTAATCGAAAAAGGATTTGACCCGGTTTTCGGCGCCCGGCCATTAAAAAGGACGATTCAGAGGTTTTTAGAGGATCCGCTGGCTAATGAAATCATCTCCAAAAAATATAAGGAGGGCTCTTTGATCAAGGTAACCCGTAAGAACGAAGAGCTTATTTTTGAATAATGCTTGACCTATTTTTTATGGATCTGGGCCGGAAGATACTTTCGTTTATGTATTTTTTCGGCGGGTTAGCCAGCCTGACCGGTCAGACGGTTTATCAGGCGTTTAAGCCTCCCTATAAATACGACCAGATTGTAGAACAATCCAAGAAAGCCGGTTATGACAGCCTGCCGATTGTATCGCTGGTGGCGATGTTTATCGGTTTTATCTTTGCGCTGCAGTTTGGTTATTTTATGCAGCGTATCGGTTCGGAGATGTATATTGCCAGCCTGGTGGCTTTGGCGATCGTCCGGGAACTTGGGCCGGTAATTACCGCTTTAATCGTCGCCGGCCGGGTGGGAGCAGCCAATACCGCCGAACTGGGTTCAATGCAGGTGACTGAGCAGATCGATGCTTTAGAGACCTTAGCTACTAACCCGGTGAAATACTTAGTGGTGCCGCGTTTTGTGGCCTTAAGTATTATGCTGCCGCTATTGACTCTTTATGCCAATATCGTCGGCATTCTGGGGAGTTATTTGATTTGCGTATTCAAATTAGGGATTACCAGCAGCATGTATGTGAACATGACTTTTTCTGCCTTGTTCTTTAAGGATCTATTTACCGGGCTATTTAAATCCTGGATTTTCGGGATGGTTATCGCCCTGGTCAGTTGCTATGAAGGTTTTAATGTGGAGGGGGGAGCGGTCGGGGTGGGAAAAGCGACTACCCGGTCGGTAGTGGTGAGCTTCTTAATGATCATCGCCGCGGATTGCGTGATTACGGCGTTATTCTATTTTATTTTTCCTTAAAAACAAAAAATGATCCAGATACAGAAAGTAAGCAAAAGATTTAATAATAATTTAGTCCTGGATGAGCTAAGCCTGGATATCCAAACCGGCCAGACCTGTGTGATTATTGGCAGGAGCGGCTGCGGAAAATCCGTGCTGCTCAAACATATCGTCGGGTTACTCAAGCCGGATCAAGGCAGGGTTTTAGTAGAAGGTAAAGAAGTGGCTGCTTTAAAAGAAATGGAATTAGCCGCCCTGCGTTCAAAGATCAGCATGGTCTTTCAGGGGGGGGCGCTTTTTGATTCGATGGATGTAGCTGAGAATGTGGGATTTTCTCTGCTTGAACATACCAAGATGGACCGTAAAGAGATTATGGAAAGAGTGGAAGAAGCACTGTCTTTAGTCAATTTAGGCGGTATCGGCAACCTTTTGCCTTCGGAGTTAAGCGGAGGGATGAAAAAACGTGTGGCGCTGGCCCGGGCCATCTGTATCAAGCCTGAAATTATCCTTTATGATGAGCCGACTACCGGAGTGGATCCGATTACCGGGGATAGTATTGACGGATTGATCCGCTCTCTGCATGATAAATTAAAAGTTACTTCTTTAGTTGTGACTCACGATATGAAAAGCGCCTACCACATCGCCGATAAGATCGCGATGATGTATAAAGGCAAGATCATTCTGGAGGGAACTCCTGAGCAGGTACAGGCCTCCAGCGACCCGGTGGTCCATCAGTTTATTAACGGGCTCTCCAAAGGCCCGATAACCGAAGTGGCCAATACCTAAATATACGGAGGTTTAAAGATGATTTTCGGCAAATCTAAATTGGAATTAAAAGTGGGGATCTTTGTTTTTCTCGGCTTAGCGGTGCTGATTGTTTTTATTTTATCTATCGGAGGGTTTAAAACCTGGACCTCGGGCTACCGGGCGGATTTTATTTTTAATTTTGTCAACGGCGTGAGGGTCGGGGCGCCGGTGCGTTTTGCCGGTGTGGATGTGGGAGAGGTTAAAAAGATCTACCTGCAGTTTCTGCCCAAAGAAAGCCGCTCTCATGTGCGCCTGGAGGTCTGGATCAGGGATATTGTCTGCGTGCCAGGGGACTCTACTGTTTGGATCAATACCTTGGGCCTGTTGGGGGAGAAATATGTCGAGATCATCCCCGGAAATGATTATGCCCATCCGCTTAAAGAGGGTGCAAGTTTAGTCGGTACCGATCCGGTGCCTACGCATGAATTGTTCACGAAGGCTGAAGATATTATGGGCAATCTGGATAGTGGCATTGCTAAAATCGTGAATCAGGAAGGCACTCTCGGTAAGCTGCTTTATGATGATAAGATTTATAATGAATTAGAAGCCTTGGTTACGGATGTGCGTAAAAACCCCTGGAAGCTTTTAATTAAAACTAAAGAGAAGAAATGAAGGTAAAATCAGTATTCAGCTGCTCGGTTTGCGGGTATCAGTCTCCTAAATGGCTGGGCCGCTGCCCCGACTGTAATAGTTGGAATTCGTTTACCGAAGAAGATTATACTCCGCCTGTCTCCGGAGCCAAGGAGCGGGTAAGTTTATATAAAGACGGCCCGGTGCTTTTAAAGGATGTCGTGGCCAAAGATGATGAGAGATTAAAAACTCAGATCGGGGAGCTTGACCGGGTCTTAGGCGGCGGGATTGTCCGGGGCTCGGTGATCTTGATCGGGGGGGATCCTGGAGTCGGCAAGTCGACTATTTCCCTGCAGGTATCCAATCATCTGACCAAGCAAGGCATCGGTGTGCTCTATGTCAGCGGGGAAGAATCTGTATCGCAGACTAAGTTACGCGCCAAGCGCCTGGGTGAATCGGGCTCCGACAGTTTGTATATCGTCAATCAGACCGATTTATCTTTAATCATCGAATATATAAAAAAATTAAAGCCTCAGGTGGTGGTGATTGATTCTATTCAGGTGATCTTTGACCCGGGGATCAGCTCATCACCGGGCAGTGTCAGCCAGGTAAGGGAATGTGCTGCCGCACTTACACAATTAGCTAAAACCACCGGGACATCTATTTTTATTATCGGCCATGTAACTAAAGAGGGTACCTTGGCCGGGCCGCGGGTCTTAGAGCATATTGTGGATACGGTATTATATTTTGAAGGTGACCGTTTCGCCATTTATAGGATATTGCGGGCAGTAAAGAACAGGTTCGGTTCGACCAATGAGATCGGAGTTTTTGAGATGGAGTCCGTGGGGTTAGTAGAGGTAAAGAACCCGTCGGAGATCCTGCTTTCTGAGCGGCCGGCTAATGTTTCCGGGACAATTGTTACTTCGATTTTGGAAGGGACGCGGCCGCTTCTGGTTGAGATCCAGTCTTTAGTTTCCCGCAGCAGCTTTGGTTATGCCCGGCGGCGGGCGCAGGGATTTAATTTTAACCGGTTATCTTTATTAGTGGCGGTTTTAGAGAAGCGCATGGGCCTGGCTTTGGAAGCCGAAGATATCTTTATCAATGTTACCGGAGGCATCAAGATCGAGGATCCGGCAGCGGATTTAGCGGTGTGCGCGGTGATCGCCTCCAGTTTCCGTGACCAGGAAGTTTTAGCCCGGTCGGTAGTTTTAGGGGAGGTGGGCTTGAGCGGAGAGATCCGGAGTATCTCGCAGGTGCTTACGCGGATTAATGAAGCGGAGAAGTTAGGATTTAAACATTGTGTTTTACCAAAAAACAGCATCAAAAACCTTAAATTAAAGAAAACGGAAATGGAAATTATCCCGGTTGCTACGCTGAAGGAAGCTTTAGATATTATTCTTGGTTCATCAATTAAACATCAGGAGGCTAAGAGATGAACGTATTATTAGCGCGTCTTTTATTTATCTTAGGCAGTATGTTTATCGGTTATCAAACGGGTTCCGGAAGTAATGGGTTTCTGGGGTTAGTTATCGGCGGGGCAGCAGCCGTCAGCATGATCTTGCTTGAGATGGGTTTGCGTAAAGTCTCGGTAAGCGGCTTATCCAGCGCGGTATTTGGCTTAATTTTAGGCCTGATTATGGCCAAGTTAGTCGGCGATGCGTTTAGCCTGGCTTCTATTGATGCTAATGTCCTTTCCAGGGTCAGGGTAGGCTTGACTTTGATCTTCTGTTACTTAGGCATGGTGATGGCCTTACGCGGCAAAGATGAATTTAATATTATTATCCCTTATGTGCGCCTGCGCCGCCAGGATCAGAGCCAGGATGTAATCCTTTTGGACACCTCCGTGATTATTGACGGCAGGATCGTCGATATTTGTAAGACCCGTTTTTTAGGGGGTAAGCTGGTTATCCCTAAATTCGTGCTCAGGGAATTACAGCAGATTGCTGATTCTACTGATCCGATCAAACGCCAAAGAGGCAGGCGGGGACTGGAGATACTCAACACCATTCAAAATGAGCCGGGAATGGATATTACCATTCATGAGCAGGATTTTTCAGAGACTTCGGAAGTAGATGCAAAATTAGTTTTATTGGCTAAATTATTAGAGGCTAAAATCCTGACTGTCGATTTTAATTTAAACCGAGTCGCCAGCATCCAGGGGATCCGGGTTTTAAATATTAACGAGTTGGCTAATGCGCTTAAGCCGGTGGTTTTTCCCGGCGAAGAGATGCATATTAAGTTGATCAAAGAAGGTAAGGAGCATAATCAGGCAGTGGGTTACTTGGATGACGGTACGATG
>CAZEBD010000047.1:0-9297 GCA_964510625.1 uncultured Planctomycetales bacterium | reverse complement strand
TGAGGCAGTAGAATTTACGATATTTGATACCGAGACTACCGGGCTGGACCCTTTTTCCGGCGACCGGGTGGTGGAGCTGGCGGCCTTAAGGGTCAAGGGGCAGGAGAGGTTAGCTGAATTTGACCGGTTGATCAATCCGCTGCGCCCGATTTCAGCGGGTGCTTTTGCGGTGAATAAGATCACTCCGGAGATGTTAGCGAATGCCCCGGGGATGGAAAAAGTCATCCCGGAGTTTATGAAATTTATCCAAGGCAGCTGCCTTTGTTCTTACAACGCGGAATTTGATCTGAACTTTATGGATAATGAATTTAAATTAACCGGCCTTTCGGGGATAGGTAATTTTATTGTTTTTGATGTTTTAACCATGGCCAGAAAACTCCTGCCTGGTTTATCCCGTTATCCACTTTGGTTTGTGGCTAAGGAGCTGGGGGTCCGGACAGAGCAGCAACACCGGGCTTTTGCCGATGTCGAAATGACCTGGGAGGTTTTTAAAAAACTCAAAGGTATCTGCCGGCAGAAAGGAATTGATGGTTTTGCTGAATTTCTTAGCCGGTATGCTTTTAGGCGGCCGATTCCGCAAAACTCGGATTCAGAAAAGATTGCCCTGATTCAGAAATGCATCCAGGCAAAAGAGGTTTTAAAATTCCGTTATCTTTCCAGCCACACCAGCCAAATCTCGCTTAGGGAGGTGATTCCCGTTGAGATCAGTCAGGATAGTAAATATAAATATCTGACCGGTTATTGCTGCCTGAATAAAGAGCAGCGCACCTTTCGGCTGGACAATATTCTGAGTTTCGAAAATTCCTGATAACATTTAGGTTTGCCCCCGGCAATATTTGGTATAAAATAAGGCAACAGGGAGCGGATAAGTGATCTCCGATAAAAATAAAAAATTAATTCCGGCCGAGCATAGAAAATATCTGCGCTTAGATACGGTATTTCCGGTGCAGTTTAGGCTAGAGGGAGCCGGCAAAAACGTTTATCTGTCCGAGTGGCTGCAGGGGTTTACCAATAATATCAGCCGGGGAGGAATATGCCTGGCGGTCAACTATCTGGATCCGGAATTATTCGAACTGATTAAAGCCAGGAAGGTCCGGTTATCTCTGGAAATAGATATCCCGATCAGCAAAAAGCCCGTGCCTGCGCGGGCCAGTATTATCTGGGTCCAGGAGACCTTCGGTAATAAGCATCAATATCTGATCGGTATAAGTTACGAAGAGATCCCGCCGGACAAAATCAATCAGTTAATGCGCTATGGTTGGTTTAAAAAACTTTTTACCCCGGCCGCTTTGGCTTTAGTGGTCATTTTGGCTGCGCTCTTCGGCTCAAACAGTTATGTAAATTATAAACTTATTCAGAATAACAAACAGTTAATTGCCAGGCTGTCTGCGGTATTACAGGAAACGGATCTGGCCAAACAAAAAAGCCGCCAAGCCGCCGCCCAGAGCGAAAGTTTTGCTTTGAAATTAAAAATTCTTCAGGGGCAGATTAAATCCGTCCAGTCGCAGAAAGAAAAAACCCAGGCTGGGGATTTAGCCAAGATCCGTGAGCTGGGCAGCCTGATCGACGGATTGGTTAAAGAAAAATTGCTTTTGGAAACCCGGTTAGCCGCCGCCCGCCGCCAGGAGGAATTAGCCGCCCAGGAATTAATCCAGATTGATGAAAAAAAATTGGTGTTGGAGAAAGCCAACTTTGACAGAATGTACCAGTGGCTTAAGATCCATCAGAATGCCCGCACCGGGCTGGTGAGTAGTTTTGAAGGAGACCCGGAGATTGCTAATTGGTCGTTTACTTATGATCTGGCTTTGCTTATTCAGGCCTATACTCTTTTAGGAGATTTCGACCACGCCGCTAAAATCCTGGATTTTTTTGCGCATGAGGCCAAGCGGGAAAATGGCTGGTTCCTGAATGCCTATTATGTGGGGGATGGGGCTCCGGCAGAATTTATTCTGCATAGCGGGCCCAATCTTTGGGTGGGGCTGGCAATTATGCAATATCTGCAGCACACCGGTGACCGGAGTTATTTAAATTTAGCCATGGATATCGCTGCTGTGATTATGCAGCTGCAGGATGCGGATCCGGCCGGGGGTTTGCGCGGAGGGCCACAGGTCGCCTGGTATTCTACTGAGCATAACCTGGATGCCTACGCGTTTTTTAACATGCTGCATAAGGTTACTCAAAAACCCGTTTATGCGCAAGCTGCCCAAAGAATCTTAAACTGGATGGTCAGTAATACTTATGACCGTCAGGATCTGCCGGTTAAGCGCGGGCGGGGCGATGCAACCATTGCTACCGACACTTATGCCTGGAGTATCGCGGCAGTAGGCCCGGAAAAATTATTAAACTTAGGCATGGATCCGGATAAGATCATCGAATTTGTCGAAGAGAACTGCCAGGTGGAGGCGGATTTCCGGCGCTCCGGTCATGAGCCGGCCGTCAAGATAAAAGGATTTGATTTTGCCCCGCAGCGGCATACTGCCCGCGGCGGATTAGTTTCTTCGGAATGGACAGCCCAGATGGTTGTTTCTTATAGAATCATGGAAGATTTCTATCGCCGTAAAGGCGATCAGCGCCGTGCAGCTGATTATAGCCAGAAGGCCCAGATGTACTTAGGCCAGCTTTGCCAGATGATTATTTCCAGCGCTTCGCCATCGGGCCAGGGCCAGGGGTGCCTGCCTTATGCGACTCTTGACCAGGTAGATACCGGCCATGGCTGGTTTACTCCTAAAGGCAAACATACGGGGTCGGTTTCAGGGACGGCCTATACTCTTTTTGCCTACTATGGTTTTAACCCGTTAGAGCTTAAGGAATGAAGCAAAAATTAAAGTCAATATTCAGGCGGCTTTATTCTGCTTTTGGGCCGCAGCATTGGTGGCCGGCTGAAAGTAAGTTTGAAGTGATCGTCGGGGCGATCCTGACGCAAAACACCAATTGGGGCAATGTCGAGAAAGCGATCACTGCGCTTAAGGAAAAAAAATTGCTCTCTGCCCGGCGGCTTAAAGCGCTGCCTAAGCCGCGGCTGGCCGCCCTGATTAAAAGCGCCGGCTATTATAACCTTAAGGCTGACCGGCTCAAACACTTCCTTAAATTTTTCTTTGATGGTTATGCTGGTAAAACCGGGCTTATGGCTAAGTGCAGCTGGAAAACTTTACGCCGGCAGCTTTTGGAGGTCAAAGGCGTCGGCCCGGAAACTGCCGATTCCATATTGCTGCATGCTTTAGATAAACCGGTGTTTGTTATTGATGCGTATACTAAAAGAATATTAGCGCGCCATAAAATTATCCCGCCGGATGCAGATTATGTTTCTGTGCAGGATGTTTTTATGCGCCAGCTTAAACCGGATGCACGATTATTTAATGAATACCATGCGTTATTGGTTAAACTGGGCAAAGATTATTGCCGCAAACAAAACCCTGATTGCCAGGCTTGTCCCCTATGGTCAATAAAAAACGCCTGATAAGGACGCTGCAAAGATTAATTTCTCTGGATTCGCAAAATCCTCCCGGGGATGAGCGAAAAGTGGCGGAGTTCGTCGCCGATTACCTGAAACCCCTGGGGTTAAAGATCAACACCTATGCTTTCAGCCCGGGCAGAGTTAATATCATTGCTACTTTAAGCGGTAAATACCACCGTCGATCGCTCCTTTTAACTCCGCACTTGGATACGGTACCGGCGGGGTTAAGTTGGAAAACTCCGGCGCTAAAGCCGACAATTATCGGCAGCCGGATCTATGGATTAGGGGCTACGGATTGCAAAGGTAATTTAGCCTGTGGTTTGGAAGCGATCCAGGCGATCGTCGAAGAGGGGTGGGGTTTAGATTACGATTTAATCTTTGCCGCTACTGCCGATGAAGAAAGCGGCTCAGACTTAGGCTTAATCCCTTTGCTTAAACGCCGGCTGCTTAAGGCCGATGCCGCGGTGGTTTTGGATGCCGATGATTTTGAAATCGTGGTTACGCAAAAAGGCCTGATGCATTTAACGGTACGCATCGAAGGTAGGAAGGCGCATGGCGCCTATCCCTGGTTGGGGGTCAATGCTATTGAGCTGTCTGCTAAAATTATCGCTGACCTTAAAAACCAACCCGCCGGGCCCGACAAAAATAAATATTTACGTCCGGCAACGGTGAATGTGGGGACGATCAAAGGCGGGGATAAAGTAAATGTCGTCAGCGACTGGTGCGAATTTGAACTGGATTTCAGGTTCCTGCCCGGTTCAAATGAAAAAGAGATCTTAAGGGTTTTGAAGAAAACCATTGCCAAATATGCTAAAAGATATAAAATTACAATCCAGGGAATCCAAAACCCGTATTATATTTCTCCCCGGCATCCTTTGGTCTCCAGCTTGGCTGCGGCGATGAAAAGTTCCGGGATCAATCCGCGCATCAGCGGCTCTGAAGGGGCCACCGTGATTACTTTTTTTAAAGAGCGGGGGATTGCGGCTATTGCTACCGGATTTGGCACGGAAGGCTGTGCGCATATCGCCGATGAATATGCGGATTTAAATAAATTGTATACCGGGGCAAAAGTTTTAGTGGAATTTTTAAAAAGATACAGCTTTGACCCGCGTTAATATTTTAGGAGAAAATATGGATAATTTAGTGATGATTAAGAAACCCCGCCTTAAAAAGCCGCATCTGATTGTGGCCTGGCCGGGTATGGGGGAGGTGGCTTTTAAAGCCGCAGAATATCTGATCCAGCAGTTAGCGGCTCAGGAGTTTGCCCGGATTATCCCGGATAAATTTTTTTATCTCTCCGGCAGCGCGATCTCTGACGGTATCTTGGACGTTCCGCCGCTGCCTAAGGGGCAATTTTATTATTGGAAGAATCCGCAAGCCAAAGGTTCCTCCAGTGCTAAAAACGACCTGATTATTTTTTTAAGCAATGCCCAGCCGGATCTGTCCAAGGCCGATGATTACTCCCGGTCAATTATCAGTTTGGCTAAGGAATTTAAGGTTGAATCAGTGGTCAGTTTTGCTTCTATGCCCGGCCCGACCGACCACACCCAGGATCCCGGAGTTTGGTTTGTGGCTACTGACCAAAAAATGAAAGAGCGTTTAAAGAAGCTTGATTTTGCTCCTTTAGCGCAAGGCCAGATCAGTGGAATGAACGGTTTATTTTTAGGTATTGCCAAGAAGTCCGGGTTAGGAGGATTCTGCCTGTTAGGAGAGATCCCGCTTTATACCATTCAGATTGAAAATCCTAAAGCGGCAACAGCGGTGCTTGAGGCATTGGGCAAAATTTTAAACATTCAGCTGGACCTACGGCCATTAAAGGAGCATGCCCAGTCAATGGAGAATGAGATTAATAAATTGCTGGAATACCTGAAACTGGGTTCATCCGGGGCCTCCGGGCCCATCGGGGAGGAAGAGGTAGAGTTGATCAAGAAAAGCTTAAGCCAGCTGACCAATCTACCGGTATCGGTCAAAGAAAAAATCGAGAAACTTTTTCAGGAGAGCCGTAAAGATATCGCTAAGGCCAAAGAATTAAAAGTTGAGCTGGATAAATGGAATGTTTATAAGGACTACGAAGATAAGTTCCTGGATCTTTTTAGAAAAAATACAGATAAAGGAAATTAACCGATGGGCCAAGAGATCAAGGTTGTGCTTTTTGACTTAGGCCGGGTACTGGTGGATTTCGACCACTTAAGGGCCGCCTCTAAAATCGCTTCTTTTTGTGCGAAAAATCCGGCGCAGATCTATCAGCTTTTTTTTGAATCCGGAGTTACGGTGGATTTTGAGGCGGGAAAAATCACCCCGCAGGAGTTCTACCTCAAAGTTAAGGAAATGCTGGGTTTAAAACTCAGCTACGCTTCTTTTGAGCCGATCTGGAATGACATATTCTTTTTAAGCATCCAGAACCGTTCGGTTTTCGGTCTGGCCAACACCCTGCGCAGGCGTTATAAGATCGCCTTGCTCTCCAATATTAATATCCTGCATTATGAGCACCTGAGGAAAAATTTTCCTGTCTTTGGAGTTTTTGATAAAATTTTCCTTTCTTTTGAGCTTGGCCGGATCAAGCCGGACAAAGAAATCTACCATCACGCAATCCGGGAGCTGGAAGTCCAGCCGCAGGAGATTTTTTATACCGATGACCGGCCGGAATTAGTGGAAACTGCCAGGAGTTTGGGTATCTGTGGGCATGTTTTTACCGATTTTAACCGCCTGATCAGCGCTTTGGATCAGGCCGGGGTCAGGATCTTACCGTAAGGAAAATTTCCCCGTAATTTGCACGCACAACCCCGCAATTTTTTATCCGTAAAACCCCGTTTTACCGTCGATAAGATTAAAAATACCGAAAGATGTTTTTTGGCAAAAAATGCTTGACAACGCCCACATCTTGTGGTAAAAAATATCGTAGCTACAATATTTTGCGCGAAGTTATCGGAGGATTATAACTAAGTTGGAAAAAATTGGATAGAGGTGTAAGGGCTCAAGGGAGGAGTAATCAGCGCTGAGCCCTTTTTTGTTGGTGGGACAAAAGTTTTATCATTTTAGGAAAGGATTAGCCGTTTTAAATTAAGATTATGAAGACCGTTGGATTAACCTACGATTTAAAAACCGATTATAAGTTTAAAAAAGATGATCCGCTGGATGCCAATGCCGAATTTGATCATCCGGATACCATCGATGTCATTGCTGATGCTATTGCCGCCAACGGTTTTAAGGTTAAAAAAATCGGCAATGCCGCCAATCTTCTGGAAAAGATCGATAATCTGGGAGTGGACATTGTTTTTAATATTTCGGAAGGCCTAACCGGAAGAAACCGGGAATCGCAGGTGCCGATTATTCTGGAGATGGCCGGCGTTCCTTTTGTCGGGGCCGATGCCCTGACTTTAGGCCTGACCCTGGATAAAGTAATGGCCAAGAAAATTTTTATCGCCGAGAAAATTCCGACCCCTAAATTTTTCGAAGTCAGCTGTGCCGACGGTTTAGTTGACCAGGATCATTGCAAATTTCCCTTAATCGTGAAGCCGCGTTTTGAGGGTTCATCCAAAGGTTTAAGCGAAAGCTCCCGCGTAGAAAATGCCGAGGATCTTAAGAAGCAGGTTGATTTTATCGTGGCCACCTATAAGCAGCCGGCGTTGGTAGAAGAGTTTATTTCCGGCCAGGAGTTTACCGTGGCTATCGTCGGTAACGAAAACCCCGAAGTAATGCCGGTCGTGCAGATTAAAATCGACGGAAAATTAAAGCTTAACGATAAATTTTATACCTTTGCCCGGATCACCTCTGACCGCCTGGAATATATCTGTCCGGCCAAGATCAACAGCGACCTGAAAAACAAGCTGGAAGAATTGGCTTTGAGGGTTTACCGGGGGGTAGAGTGCCGGGACTTCGGCAGGGTGGACTTCCGGGTTGACCAGAACGGCAATCCATATGTCTTAGAGATCAACCCGCTGCCTTCTTTATCGACGGAAGATGTTTTTATGCTGGTGGCTAAAAACATCGGCATTACCTATGAGCAGATGCTAGGCAAGATTTTAAACAGTGCGATTATTAGATACGGAATAAATTAAATGCGCGTTGCCCTGACCTATAATTTAAAAAAGAAGGATCCGGCCAAGCCGGAGGATTATTTTTCGGAATGCGATTCCGCAGAAACGATTAATTCCGTGGTCAGCGCCCTGAAAACCAAAGGGCATTCGGTGGAAGCCATTGATGTGGAATATCCGGCGCTATTTTCTTATTTCAAAAATAACCGGGTAGATATGGTCTTTAATATCGCCGAGGGGATGCACGGACGGTTCCGCGAAAGCGAAGTACCAGCGGTATTGGATTATTTAAATATCCCTTATACCGGCTCGGATACTTTTTCCCTGGCTCTGGCTTTGAACAAAGCGCTGACGAAAAAGATCCTGCGGGCTGAAAATATCCCCACTCCTAATTTCCAGCTTTTTCTAAGGGGTAACGAAACTTTGGACCCGAATTTAAAATTCCCTTTGATTGTCAAGCCTAATTGTGAAGGTTCAGCCAAAGGGATCAATAAAACCAATGTCGTGGATAATCCGGCTGCCTTGCAGGAAAAAGTTAAAGAGTGCATTAACGTTTACCGGCAGGAGGCTTTGGCAGAGGAGTTTATCGAAGGCAAGGAATTAACGGTGGGGATCCTGGAGAACGGGAAAACCCGGGTCCTGCCGATCTTAGAGATTGATTTTTCCGATTGTAAAAAGAGCGGGGAATATTTTTATTCCTGGAAGATGAAAGAATTCCAGGGGAATCAGGAGATGGGGCTGGTGCCGGCATTTCATTGCCCGGCCCGCTTAGATAAAGAGACCGAAGATAAAGTCAGGGATGTGGCCTTGCGTACGCACCGTGCGGTCGGATGTCTGGATATCTCGCGCACAGATATCCGTTTAGATAAATTTAATGTGCCTTATGTTCTGGAAATTAACCCATTACCGGGGCTGGACCCAAAAGAGAGCAATTTTCCGATCATGGCTTATGCTGCCGGCATGACTTATGACGATCTGATCGAGGCAATATTATTAAGCGCCTCAGAAAGGAAGAAGGCCTAAATTGACTAACCCTGTAAGCTTAGAGAACCATAAGATCCAGGCAGAAACTCCGGCGATCATCCGTCAACCTAAACGCTCCAGGGATTACCAACAGATCTCTCTTTATAAAGATGTCAACCCGTTAGACTGGGAGGATTGGCATTGGCAGCTGCGCCACCGTATCCGCAACAAAGAAGACCTGGGCCAGATCATTAAGCTTTCTCCGGAAGAGGAAAAGGGTATTGATAAGGCCAGAGGAAGGTTGTCGATGGCGATTACTCCTTATTGGGCCAGCCAGATGGATGCCGATGACCCGAATTGTCCGATCCGCCGGCAGTCTGTTCCGGTCAACGATGAGTTTATCGTCTCTCCGCATGAGATGGCCGACCCTTGCGCTGAGGACCGGGATTCTCCGGCGCCGCATTTAGTGCACCGTTACCCGGACCGGGTACTTTTATTATCCACTGATCATTGCGCTATGTATTGCCGGCATTGCACCCGCCGCCGGCTGGTCGGGGAGCATGAAGAAAAAGATCTTAATCCGGAGACTAAATTTGACGCAGCCATTGAATATATCAAGTCTAACCGCAAGATCCGGGACGTATTGATCTCCGGAGGAGACCCGCTGATCTTGGAGGATGAGGTGCTGGAATCTTTAATTGCTAAGATCCGGGGAATTTCGCACGTAGAATTACTCAGGATCGGTACGCGCATACCGGTAACTTTGCCGCAACGGATCACCGAGAAACTAGTCCAGATGCTCAAAAAATATTCTCCGATCTGGATGAGCATCCACTTTAACCATCC
>CAZEBD010000046.1:0-9357 GCA_964510625.1 uncultured Planctomycetales bacterium | reverse complement strand
GACCAGCTTTGAAGCAAATAACCCGGCAGCCAAAGCTCCCCAGATACCTCCCACGCAGTGCACGCCAAAAGCATCCAGAGAATCATCATAGCCAAGCTTGGGCTTGATTACGGTCACCGCCACAAAACAGAAAATACTGACCAGCAAACCGATAATCATTGCCGGCACCACGCTGACAAAACCTGCCGCCGGAGTAATCGCCACCAGCCCGGCAACCGCACCGGAGCAAACACCGAAAATAGTCGGCTTGCCGTTACGCAACCATTCAATAAAAGCCCAGCTTAAGCCCCCTGCAGCGGCGGCAGTATTGGTAACCACAAAAGCATTTACGGCTAAGCCGTTTGCGGCTAAAGCGCTCCCGGCATTAAAACCATACCAGCCAAACCATAAAAGCCCCGTGCCCAAAACCACGAAAGGCAGATTATGCGGCGTAGGCACGTTTTTCTCCAGATTCTTTCTTCTGCCTAATACTATTGCTGTAACTAAAGCAGCGATACCGGCATTAATATGCACCACCGTGCCTCCGGCAAAGTCCAGGGCCCCAAGATTACGCAACCACCCGTCAATACCCCAGACCCAATGACAAAGCGGGTCATAGACAAAGGTGGCCCACAATAAGGTAAAGACCAAAAAAGCCGAAAATTTCATCCGCTCGGCAAAAGCGCCGATGATCAAAGCCGGAGTAATGATCGCAAACATCATCTGAAACACCATAAATGCCTGATGCGGAATTGTCCCGGCATAATCGGGGTAGGGCTCCAAACCCACCCCATTTAAACCCAGCCAGCCTAACCCTCCCCAAAAACCGTTACCCGGGTGGAAAGATAAACTATAACCAATCAAAACCCACTGAATGCTTAAAACACACATAATAATAAAACACTGCATCAGGACACTTAAAACATTTTTGCGCCTGACCATCCCTCCGTAGAAAAAAGCCAGGCCCGGGGTCATCAACAACACCAGCGCCGATGAAATTAAAACCCAAGCTGTATCGCCTGAACTCATGCCGCCTCCTTTTTTATTGCTTAATCATTTGACTATCTAACTGATAAAATCCCGGTAAAAAAATTACAGTTTAAGCCGCTGCTTAAGCAGTTCGGCATATACCCGATTGATCCTCCCGGTCTTAAGCCACCTTTCTAAGGTAGCTACCTGCACATCAACTTTGCGGGAAAGCTCATATAGGGTATAACCGTGATCCTGCTTAAACTGCCTTAATTTTCCGATTAATTCCTCATTCAACATCCTTTTAAAGGGCCCGCTCTCCGGTTTCGCCGGTACGAATGCGGACAGCATCATCCACCGGGTAAATAAAAATCTTGCCGTCGCCGATTTCCCCGGTCCGGGCGGTTTCGATAATCGTTTTGACTATCTTGTCCACTTCATTATCCTGGGCAACAATCTCAACCTTGGCCTTAGGCATGAGCTCCACCTTATATTTCTCCCCCCGCCACTGTTGAATTACCCCCTTCTGTTTGCCATGCCCTTCGATTTCAGAGATCATTAACCCTTTAACCCCGATATCCCCCAGCGCGTTACGGACTACCTCCAGGTTCTCCGGCCTGATAATCGCTTCGATTTTTTTCATCCTGCCCTCCCAATCGATTAGTTAGTTATTCTTTATTTTTAAGATCGATAAAAGTATACGCCGGTTTACGCCCGTAGAACTCCGGATAGGCGGAATTACCATGCTCACCGATATCCAAGCCTTCGATTTCTTCCTTAAGAGAGACCCGGATACCCATAGTGTATTTCAGGATCATCCAAAAAATTAAGGAAATAGTAAACGTAAAGACGGCCACACCCGCTACCCCGGATAATTGCGCCAGCAAAAGTTTGGTTCCGCCCCCGTAAAATAATCCGCTGCCGGTAGCCGTCCCGGTAATTTTATCTTGGGCAAATAGTCCGATACAAAGCGTACCAAAGACGCCATTTACTAAGTGCACGGAAAGCGCACCCACCGGATCATCGATTTTTAGCTTATCAAACATGATCACCGACAGTACCACGAGCATCCCGGCGATTAAACCGATCAATAGTGCGCTCGGCACGCTGACAAAAGCGCATGGCGCAGTAATTGCCACTAATCCGGCCAAACAGCCATTTAAGGTCATCCCTAAATCCGGTTTGCCTAATAAAACCCATGATAATAAAGTGGCGCTGATCGTGGCTATTGCTGCGGCCATATTCGTAGTAATCGCGACGTGGCTGATCGCTATCGGGTCGGCCGACATGGTTGAACCGGGATTAAAACCGAACCATCCAAACCAAAGCACAAATGTCCCGAGTGTGGCCATAGAAAGATTGTGCCCGGGGATCGGATTGATTTTACCTGCGGTATATTTACCGAAACGCGGCCCTAAGACCAGGATTCCTGCCAGGGCTGCCCAACCGCCTACGGAATGCACGACAGTAGATCCGGCAAAATCAAACATTCCTTTTAACTGCAGCCATCCACCGCCCCAGATCCAGTGCCCGACAATCGGATAAATAAACATCGCCATTAAAAAAGAAAAAACAATAAATGATTTATATTTAATCCGCTCGGCAACCGCTCCGGAAACAATCGTCGCGGCGGTCCCGCAGAAAACTAACTGGAAGAAGAATTTTGCCCACATCGGCACACCCGTCCAGGAAAGGGCTGAATATACTCCTTTATAAGCCTCACCGGTTGCCGGAGAATTATCTAACCCTGAAGCAAAGAAAAGCCCTTTTAATCCTACCCAGGCATTTCCATCACCGAACATTAAACCCCAACCCAGGAGCAAAAACCCTAAGGAAGATACAGCAAAAACCACAAAGTTCTTCGACAAAATATTTACGCAGTTCTTAGAACGGGAAAACCCGCTTTCGACCATGGCAAAACCCAGGTTCATAAAAAACACCAGCTTTGCCGTAACCAAAACCCAGATCGTATCGATGATTACCTTCATATCCATAAAAGCCTCCTTTTAACCTTACCCAGACATTTTTTTGATGATACGCACTGCTTAAAAAACATAATTCAAATAAACCCCGCCGTATAAACGGTTCTTCTGGTTACCGTTATTTTTATCGCTGATATTACCCCAGGGAATTGAATAATTAATATTCGGTTTACAATTTAAACCCTTTAATAAAGGTATGGTGATCCCTGCCCCTAAGCCCGCATCCCCGCCTTTACCGCGGTAATACTGTTTATTGTTGTAACCAACGTGGCCTGAGAAATCCAGGCTCAGGTTATATTTGCTTACCATAAACGGTATGCTATGTGCCAAATTAAGCACCGTATAGCTGCCCTCTCCGCCACCATCTTCTTTCTTTCCATAATCATAGTAATAATAAATCGACGGGGTAAGCAGTAATTTGCTGAAAGTTATCCCGCCGTAAAACTCGCGGCTAAAGCCGCGGGGGGCTCCGTCAGAAGGCGTAAGGTCCGGAAAATCATAATACGTATGCCCTACGGAAAGAGCAATACTGGGGAAACTATAGGTATAATCAAAAATATAATCGGTTTCACTGGACCTTAAGCTATCCCTGTTTTCCAAATCATGATTTACCCAAATGCCCAATTTTATCCTTCCGAATTTTGATTCCGGGCTGCGCAGATAAAAACCCGGCTGCACAACCGCATCACCATCCAGCATAATCCCTCTCCACATATATAAGGAATTAAAAGCCACATCTCCGGAAATTTCGATGCCTGATGTTGACAAGACACCGTCCAACAATCCCCCCTCATCTGCCTGGGCAGGAGTAAGCATGCATGCGCTTAAGAGTAAACCAAAAATTAATCCAACCCTGATTCTTTTCATCGTTTCCTCCTTATAAATAGTAAAGGCGTTCTATTTCTAGAACGCCTGCGTTTGGATCCTGCACATCACTGTGCCTATACTCTTTTCACCACTACAAGTAAAAAATTACTCAAACTGGTAACTAAATTTTATCCAGATGCCTTTGCGACTTTTCCCTGATCCTCTGAGTCATCTTGACTATACTTACATGGGATACCCCCATCCGCTTACCTATATCTCTAGTCGTCAGGCCCTGGCTGAAATAATCCAGGAGGGTTTTTTCTTTGGGATCAAAACCATTCCCGCGCAGGCTTTGGGCTAAAAACTTATTATGTAAATCCTGGCGGCAGTCAGGGCTTGACCAAAACTGCCCCAAAGCATCCTCTATGGTTGCCCGGCCATCAGCAATTAAAGCTGAGTCAATACTGATTACGCTAACACGCTCATTGACCTTGCGGATATAATTTTTCAGATGGAAATAACAACCTTGTAAAATATAGCTATCCGTTTTATCGCAAAGCTTCCCTTTTAAAAAATTACTCCAAAGATGAATGATTGCCTCCTGATACAGATCATCATGGCTAAAAGAACGGTAATGCCCGTTTAACTTATAGGCAATCCGTTTGATGGTCGGCGATAATTTTTTATGCAGCTCTTCAAACCTCATTGCTAACTCCCTGTAAAAATAAAAAGCGTCCTTCTCCCCTTTAAAGGGATAAAGGACGCCTGAGTCCATATTCGGTCAGACACCCGGCGTTTAGTGGTATTGCGCCGGTGTTGTGCCTGTACACAAAAAAGTCTTCCGGCAAATTAAATACAAGCCAGAAGACCTCTGTGTCTTTTTACAACGTTGTAATCTATTTAAAGTATAGCACAAACAATCAGACTGTCAATGCAAAATTCTGCAGAATTTATTCTTTCTTAGCGCGGATATCTTTAGCCAGAATAATTGCTTCGGCTACTTCGCGCATGGATTTACGCATATCCATACTTTGTTTCTGGATCAAACGGTAGGCTTCCGTCGGAGTGATCTGGGCGTCCTGCGAAAGTATATCCTTAGCCCTTTCCACTAATTTACGGGTAGTTAAAGCTTCCTCCGCCGAAGTCGCCCTTAGATCCAATTCCGCATTTTCAATCGCCAGCGCTGCCTGATTGGCTAAAGCCGTCAGGAGATCCAGCTCAGATTTTGTAAATTTATGCGCTTTAGAAGTATAGCAGTTTAATACCCCGATCACCCTTCCCTTTACTGCCAGGGGCACGCAAGCCAGAGAACATAATCCTTCCTTTTTCGCCACACCCTGATTAAGGTAGCGCAGGTCTTTCTTGATATCCAGAATACAGGCCGCTTTATTTTCTTTGGCTACGGCTCCGGCAATACCTTTACCTAAAGGGATGTTAGGTTTTTTATTGTAAGCCTCCGAAATGGATTGGGTGGCTTTAATTACCAATTCATTTTTATTCGGATCCAGTAACATTAAAGAAGAAATCTTAGAGTTCATTACCTCCGCGGTAACCTGGACCACTAAACGCAACAACTCCTCCAGGTACATCCCGGAGGTAATCAGATTAGCGACTTTTGAGATTGCCTCGATTTGTTTTACGTAAATCTGAATATTATCTTTTTTATTATTTGCCATTACTTAAACTCTTTTTTAAAAACAACTTGATCCTTTGTAAAGCTTCTTTCAAATTATCCATACTGGAAGCATACGATATCCTGATATACCCTTCCCCGCTTGCGCCAAAAGCCGTACCCGGAACTACCGCCACTTTTTGCTTATCCAGCAATTGGCGGGAAAATTCCATGGAACTTAAACCTGTGCTTTTAACTGAAGGAAAAGCATAAAAAGCCCCCTGCGGCATCAGGCATTTTAAGCCTAAAGCATTTAATTCACTGACCACAAATTGCCGCCTGCGGTTATATTCACGCTTCATCTCTGTCACATAACGCTTACCGCTGACTAATGCTTCCGCTGCTGCCATCTGAGCCGTAATCGAAACACACATAATCGTATATTGATGGATCTTGGTCATCCCAGCAATGATCTCTTTGGGCCCGCAGACGTACCCCACCCGCCAGCCGGTCATCGCATATGCTTTGGAAAATCCATTAAAATAAATCGTATTACTTTTAGCTTTCGGCAAGGTCGAAAATGCCGTATGGTTAAAATCATAAGTTAAGTCATCATAAACTTCATCGCTGAGGCACAACACTTTATGTTTTAACAAAAACTTATTAATCTCTTCTAACTCCTTACGCCGGTAAGAAGCGCCGGTCGGATTGACCGGATAGTTTAAAACCAGGCCTTTAGTCTTTTTATCGATATGCTTTTCTAAAAGTTTAGGGGTGATCTTAAAATTATCTTTAGAGGTATCAATATAAACCGGAACTCCTCCTGCTAATTCGGTGACCGGGCCGTAAGAAACATAACTGGGCTGAGGGATAAGTATTTTATCCCCCGGGTTAATGATCGTGCGCAGGGCAAGGTCTACTCCTTCGCTTACCCCCACAGTAATCAAAATCTCTTCATCCGGGCAATAATCTAATCCGAATTTATTTTTTAGGTAACGGGAAACCCCCAGGCGCAGTTTATAAAGGCCTTTATTGGAGGTATAGCTGGTAAACCCCTGCTCAAGAGAATAGATCCCTGCCTCACGGATCGGCCAGGGAGTAACAAAATCCGGCTCCCCCACCCCCAGGGAAATAACCTCTTTCATCCCCAGGACCAGGTCGAAAAATGCCCGGATCCCGGAAGGCTGCATTTTTTCTACAACTTTAGATATTTGCATTTATTTACCTATAATTAATAAGAAATATTGATCCGCTTATTCTCGGATTTATGCTTTAAAATCACTCCATCTTCCTTATATTTCTTCAATAAAAAGTGTGTGGCTGTGCCGCGTACATTCTCTAAGCAGGAAAGTTTCTCTGCGACAAAATTAGAAACGGTGTGCAGATTCTTGCCTTCGACCACGACTAACAAATCATATGTACCGCTGATCAGATAACAGCTGGTGACCTCCGGGAATGAATAAATGCGCTCGGCGATCTTCTCAAAACCCAGATCTTTCTGCGGCAGGATGTTGACTTCAATTAATGCCCGCACTTCAGATTCGCTGTCTTTAATCAAATCTTTATTGATCACCGCTTTGTATTTTAAGATCGCTCCTTCTTTCTCATACTGTTTAATCGCCTTTTTTATTGCCTCCGGTTTCTTACGGAGCATCTTAGCGATCTCTTCTGCGCTGGTACGGCCATCCTTCTCTAAAATCTCCAGTATCTCATCCATCTTTGCACTCCTTTTTAATGAACGCGGCAGATCTCTGCGCCTTTTCTTTTATGTTCGGAATTTTTATACATCCTGATTACCTTGGCGGCATTTTTTGCTCCGCAAGCCTGCTGTTTATGCTTACAGAACCTGCCTAAGATATCATCTAATTCGTTGTAAGTTATCCCCATCTCCCCTTCATCCGTCTGTCCCTGCCAGAGCCCGGCGGTAGGAGGCTTAGTAATAACACTTTCGGGAATTTTCAATTCTTTAGCCAACTGGCGCACCTGACGCTTAAATAAATCCGCAATCGGCAGGATATCTACCCCGCCGTCGCCATATTTGGTAAAATACCCGACCAAGAGCTCCGATTTATTACCGGTGCCGCAGACCAAATAATTAAGTTTATTCGCAAAATAGTAAAGCGTGCACATCCGCAGGCGCGGCTTAAGATTACCCTTGGCCAGGCTTTTGGCTTGCGGCAAGATTTTTAAAAAATTGTTATACACTACTGACAGATCTATAAGTTTAGATTTAAGCCCCAGGTGGCCTGCGACTAATTTTGCATCTGATAAATCTTGCGGGTGGCTGTTACAAGGCAAAAAAAGCACCAATAGGTTATTTTTGCCCACTGCTGCTTTAGCCAGCGCCGCGACAACCGCAGAATCTATCCCTCCGGAAAGCCCCAAAACAATACCCTTAGCCCCGGATTCTTTGACTTTTTGCTTAATCCACAAAACGATCTTGTTTTTCATATTTAAATTGCGGCAGGGATTTCCCCGTTACAGATAATTTATGATATCACAACTAATAACCGGGTCAAGGGGATATTCGCGGGCTACTTGAGTTCTTCGGGATGATGCTTGACTACTTTTGCCTCCACCATGTAAATCACATCCTCGGCAATATTAGTAGAATGATCGCAAATTCGCTCCAGATACCGGACAATCAGCAATAATGCCACTGCCCGGTCGGCGGTCTTAGGGTCGCGCCCCAGATAATCATTGACCAGTTCATTCTGCACTAAATTACGCAGGCGGTCGGCCTCGGCATCAGCTAAAACCACCTGGCGGGCAAGTAAAGCGTCCCTTTTTACAAAAGCATCGATAGCATTGCGCACCATATCCTGAGCAACACCAGAAAGCTTAGGGATATCAACCAACGGCTTAAGCAGCGGCTTATTGATTAATTCCTGTGATTTCTGGGCGATATCCAAAGCAATATCGGCGATCCGCTCCAATTCCGCGTTAATCTTCATACCGGTGGTAATATAACGCAGGTCTCCGGCCATCGGCTGATAACGGGCAATAAGATCAATACACTTCTCATCTATCGCCAGCTCTAAATCATCGATAATATTATCATTATCAATAACTGACTGAGCCAGATCCTGATCCCGGTTTTTCAGGGATTCCACGGACTTAAAAATAGATTCCTGGGCAAAAATTCCCATTCTTAAAATATCCTTGTGTAATTCTTTTAATTCCTCATCCAAATGCCTCAACATTCTAACCTCCTTTTTTAGGGACGGTTCTCAACTCAAAGGAAAAGTGTCCCCTAAAGGGACAGTTTAGCTTTATCTTGAGAACCGTCCCTAACCGTATCTACCGGTGATATAATCTTCTGTTCTTTTATCCTTAGGGCTAGTAAAAATATCCTGGGTGCGGCCAAACTCCACCAGCTCACCTAAAAGCATAAAACCCGTATCATCCGAAACCCGCGCGGCCTGCTGCATATTATGCGTGACAATAATAATTGTATAATTATTCTTTAGTTCGCGCATTAATTCTTCGATCCGGCTGGTGGCCTGCGGGTCAAGGGTAGAACACGGTTCATCCATCAGTAAAATCTCAGGCTTAACCGCGATCAATCTGGCAATACAAAGCCTCTGCTTCTGCTCCAGGGATAAAGTTAAGGCGGATTTATTCAGTTTATCCTTCAACTCATCCCATAAAAGCACCGAATGCAGGCTATCTTCAACTATCTCATCCAGTTTAGATTTACTCAAATTACCAGTATGTACTCTCTGGCCGAAAGCGATATTTTCATAGATCGACAAAGGAAAAGGATTAGGCCGCTGAAAAACCATACCGACTTTTTTACGTAAGCCCACTAAATCCGTATCCCCGGAAAGAATATTTTCTCCGTCAATGATTACCTGGCCATCAACCCGCACCCCCTCAATCAGGTCATTCATCCGGTTAAACACCCTAAGCAGAGTGGATTTGCCGCAGCCAGATGGCCCGATCATCGCGGTAATCTGCTTCTGTGCAAAATGCGCCTGCACATTGATCAACGCCTGAAAATTGCCA
>CAZEBD010000045.1:0-9440 GCA_964510625.1 uncultured Planctomycetales bacterium | reverse complement strand
CACTCAACCCCTTAGCACATACGTCAGCAGACAGGGCAACTACCAAAGAAACCTTCAAACCATCTTTAGCCCCCAGGACCACTACGGTATGGTTTAACCTGGTTTTAATCAAATCGGCCAGGCTGCGTAAAGCATTCATATCTAAACTATTTTCAATCGAAAAAACAACATTTATCCCGTTAATCGCCTCGCTTTTTTCGGCAAGCTCAATCGATCTGGCCGGCAAAAGCTTATTTATTTCCTGGCTGCGCTGTTTATCCAGGGCTTTCTGTTCTTCGATTTTAGCCTGCTTTTGCGCTTCTTCAGACACTTTCTTTGTTTGATCCTTAACAAATTGTTCAGCTATCTGGCCGGTAACTGCCTCAATCCTTCTGATACCGCTGGCTACCGAACTTTCGCTGATAATTTTGATCAAACCGATCTGCTTAATATCCGCAAGATGTGTGCCGCCGCAAAATTCTTTAGAAACACTGCCCACACTCACCACCCGGACCTTCTCCCCGTATTTTTCCTCAAAAAAAGCCAGGGCCCCGGCCTTTTTGGCATCCGCCAGCGCCATCTCTTGACAATCAACAGCATGGCCATCTAAAACATACCGGTTGGCTAATTCTTCAACTCTGGCGATCTCCTCTGCCGATAATCTTTTAAAATGCGTAAAGTCAAAACGTAGTTTTTCGGCATTGACCAAAGACCCCTGCTGCTGGACATGCTTGCCTAAAACCTGCCTTAAGGCGGCCTGCAACAAATGGGTAGTGGTATGGTTTTTGGCGATACGAAGCCTTCTCCCAGCATCGATCTGGGCAACCACCTGGTCACCTTTTTTAAAAGTCCCGGAGACGATCCTGCCGATATGTAAAAAAACATTATCGATCTTTTGGGTATCTGTTACTTCAAAGACATTATCACCGCTAATCAGTTTTCCAGTATCTCCGGTTTGGCCTCCGGATTCTGCGTAAAACGGAGTCTGGTCTAAAATAATTTGTAAATTATCTCCAGCCAAAGATTCGCTTACCTCTTTACCATCTTTAAGAATAGCTAAGATGTTGGCTTCCGCAGAATTATCCCGGTAACCGATAAATTTACTCGCTTTGACTTTAACCGCTAAACTTTTGGAGCCAAATACATCGCCTTTCATCGCACTGCCAGCCTTAGAACGCGTCTTCTGCTCCTCCATAGCCTGCATGAAAGCTTTTTCTGAGAAACTTATTTTATGCCTGTCCAACCATTCCCTGGTCAATTCTAAAGGAATACCATAGGTATCATGTAGCAAAAAAGCCCTGTTACCTACAGTTTCAGGATTTGGGTTTTGCATAAATTCAATAAACTTACTCTTAAATAATTCTTCGCTTGAACCAAGCGTATAAATAAAGTTTTCTTCTTCAGATAGGATTATCTGAGCAATCTCTTCTCTGCGATTAGCTAATTCCGGGTAAGGTCTACGCATTATTTCAGCCACAATATCCACTAAACGATAAAGGAAAACATCCTTAACCCCCATCGCCATTAAATGCAAACTAGCTTTACGTATTATTTTTCTTATTACATAACCTCTTCCTTCATTTGAAGGCAATATCCCATCGAAAATCGAAAATACTGCTGCCCGGAGATGATCAGCAATAGCATACATTGTTTTCTGATTGGGGCTTCTCGGAACAAGCTTAATAATTTCTTTAATGATCGGCTGGAATAACTCAGTCTCAAAATTATTCTGCTTACCCTGCATCACCGCGCTCAATCGCTCCAGGCCCATCCCGGTATCAATATTTTTATTGGGCAGCGGCTCTAAACTGCCATCATCCTTGCGGTTAAACTGGGTAAAAACTAAATTCCAAATCTCCACAAACCTTCCGCAGCTGCATGAGGGGTCGCAAACTTTTTCCCCGCAGCCGACATCCTGGCCGAAATCATAAAAAATCTCCGAACATGGGCCGCATGGTCCGTTAGGGCCTTTGGTTTTAGCCTCCGCCGGCCAAAAATTATCTTTATCGCCTAACCGGACAATCCTATCTATCGGGATACCGACATCATCCTTCCAAATATTATAGGCTTCATCATCATCCTGATAAACCGAAACCCAAAGCTTATCCGCAGGTATTTTTAATTCCTTAGTCAAAAACTCCCAGGCCCAGGCGATCGCTTCTTTCTTAAAATAATCTCCGAAAGAAAAATTTCCCAGCATCTCAAAAAAAGTATGGTGAGCGCTGGTTTTACCGACTTTATCCAGGTCATCCGTACGCAGGCAGCGTTGGCTGGTGGCGGCGCGCTTAAATCCGGAATCAAACCCCATAAACTCTTTTTTAAACTGGTTCATCCCGGCAGGAGTAAACAGCACAGTCGGATCATCCTTGGGGACCAAAGAATCACTCTCGATGATTTTGTGCTTCCGGCTTTTAAAAAAAGCGAGGAATTTTTCTCTTAATATATCTGCGGTCATAATCAAAAAGGGGACGTTTCCCTTAGCCTTCATTTTCAGAAAAGGGAAACGTCCCCTTCTGCTTAATCACTCCCATAATTACATCCGGTGAAAACCCCCGGCGCATCAAATAACCGTAAACCCGCGCGCGCGCTTTTTGCGGATCCACACCTTCTAATTTTGAAAGTTTCTTTCGCGCTAACTCCCCGGCTACCTGGCTTTCGCTGTAATCTTCTTTTGCCTGCTTTAGGGATTCTTCAATAATCTCTTTATCCAAGCCCTTGAAAACTAACTCCTGCCTTATTTTTCTGATACCAAAAGGTTTCTTCAGGCGAAAGTTCACCCAGCCTTTGGCAAAAAGCCGGTCATTGATAAACTTTTTGTTTTTTAGGAAATCAACCGTCTCTTTGGCTACCGCTTGGGAGAAACCTTTTTGCGTAAGCCTGGATAACAGTTCATTTTCGCTGCGCAAACGGAATTTAAGCAGCAAAAAAGCATAGGCCCGTGCTTCTTCCGGGCCATAGCCTTGCGCCTTACTCAGCGATGACGGCTTTCTTACGCGTTGCTTTTTCAATATCTTCCTGCAGTTTGGGATTTTCTTTCAAAAACTTGATTGCCGCATCCCGGCCCTGGCCAAGCTTCTTATCTTCAAACGAAAGCCAGGTCCCGCTCTTAGTGATTACCTCTAAATTCACTGAGGCATCGATCACTGCGCCGGTTTTAGAGATTCCTTCGTTGTGCATAATATCAAACTCCGCCTCGCGAAAAGGCGGGGCAATTTTATTTTTAACTACCTTTACCCGGACATGATTACCAATCACTTTATCTGTTTCTTTTAAATAAGCGATCCGGCGCACATCTAATCTTACCGAAGAATAGAATTTTAACGCCCGGCCGCCGGGAGTGGTTTCCGGAGAACCGAACATTACCCCGATCTTTTCCCTCAACTGGTTAATAAAAATCAAGGTGGTGCGCGACTTGCTGATCGCCCCGGTCAGTTTACGCAAAGCCTGCGACATTAAACGCGCTTGCAACCCCATATGCGAATCCCCCATCTCGCCTTCAATTTCAGCGCGGGGAGTTAAGGCCGCCACAGAGTCGATTACGATGAGATCTACGGCATTAGAGCGCACTAAAGTCTCGGCAATCTCTAAGGCCTGCTCTCCGGTATCCGGCTGCGAGATCAAAAGATCATCTAAGTTGACTCCGATGATCTTGGCATAGGTGGAATCAAAAGCATGTTCAGCGTCAATAAAAGCTGCTACCCCGCCTTTTTTCTGAATCTCTCTGATTGCCGTTAAGGTAAGCGTGGTCTTACCGGAAGCTTCCGGGCCGAAGATCTCCACTACTCTTCCGCGGGGAAGCCCGCCTACACCCAAAGCTAAATCCAGGGTAAGGGCACCCGTAGAAATTGTTTCGACATTGGCTTTAGTGTGCGAACCCAATTTCATAATCGAGCCTTTGCCGAACTGTTTCTCAATCTGGGCCAGCGCTAATTCCAGCGCTTTATTACGGTCTGAGGTTTCTTTTATTTCTTCCTTCTTTTTATCAACAACCATTCTAGCCTCCAAGTTTAAAAAACTTTAAATTTAAGTAAATATTATAGCTTTCCCCTTTTACACTGTCAAACAATAAAAGTCCCTCCTTTCTGCCTTAATTGACGCAGCAAGAGGGCAAATCTAACAACAAAAAAGGGGACGTTTCCCTTACCAGGGAAACGTCCCCTTTCTGAGTTGTTTTCTATCTATCTTTATTTCTTGAGTTTTTCAACTTCTGCTTTTAAACTATCAATCTCTTTTTGCTGCACTTCAATTTTATTTTCCAAAACTTGTATCTTTGCCCCATTAGCCGAAAAAAGACTGGATAAAGAAGCTAACTGGTTATCAAGCGAAGCGATTTTAAGATTATTTTTTTGAATTCCTGCAGTAAGGATCGGAATAATCGAATTATAGTTTACCACAAAACGCCTTCCTGCCGGGCTTACGATTCCTTCTGCATTTGTCTGCTCGGTCATCTCTGCGTCGGGAATTTCGGAAACCAGATATTCAAACCCTTTCTTGATAAGCTCCTGGGCGATAAAACCGCTGTCAGAAGTTTTTTCCTTAACCCATTGAAAACTAACCGGGGTAACTGTAGAAAAGAAAGCATCGACCATATCGGGATTAATAGGCGCAATATTTTCCTTTAACCTTTGATCGGAAACTGAAAAAATTGCGTTTCCGGCGACAGTACCATTAGGAGCATAGATACTGACTGCGCGGCTGGCGGCAGAGCGAGATGCCCAAGTAGAAGCACCGATCGCTCCATAGCTGGCTGCCAGTGCGATGCTTGCGCTCGTGTTGACATAAAGAGGAACTGTGGGAGTATCCGTGCCGATGCCAACATAACCGCCACTAAGAATACGCATACGTTCGGTAGAAGAAGTAGAGAATATCATTGGAGCAGCTCCGGCAGCTAAGAATTCAAACGCACCAGTTCCAAGATGTTCTATCCTTGAAACCGCATTAGCGCCAGTATTATAACGGATTATCCTTAAGGCATAATCTGAATTTGTACTATCGCCATGGAAATCAATGTAAGCATACTGATTAGAACTCTGGCCCTGGCCTAATTCTATAGCATTAGTACCTCCAATATTCGAGGTGTAAATCGAACCGGCGACATCCAGCTTTGCTCCCGGATTATCTGTGCCAATACCGACATCTCCTTTAATCCAGACTTCTCCGGAAGTTGACGGCACATCCGCGGAGGTAAAAGTCCCACTATCATCGTTGTCACCTACCCCCAGCTTATCTACCTGCAGGGCATTATAGCTGCCGTAAGGCGAAGGATAATAGGTGGTAATCGTAATTTCTTCAGCAAAAGCAAACACGGAAAAAAAACATAAAACAAAGCTAAATAAAAAAGCGGTCTTTAATATTTTTGCCATGATTTCCTCCTGAATTAATGTTTTATTATAATCTACCGGGCCGGCACTGTCAAACATTAATTACGGGCGCCTCTGCCTCCTTGACATTAACCTAAGAATATGTTAGATTCAGAGATTATGGAAGACTGCAATAAACTAAAAACCGAGCTTGAGCGCACCAAAATGGAGCTAAAGATCCTCTATGAGATCTCCAATGCCATGCGCACCACCTTAAAGCTGGATGAGATTCTTTACATCATCCTGACCGGTGTGACTGCGCATACGGGCTTAGGGTTTAACCGGGCGCTCCTTTTTTTGGTCAACGAAAAGGAACGGCTGATCGAAGGCAAAATGGGCATCGGCCCGGAAAACGGCGAAGAAGCCAATATCGCCTGGACTAAGATCGAAGAAGAAAAAATGGATCTGGAGGATTTAATCGATGCTTTTAAAAACTCCGGCGCGGGATTAGAGTCGGGATTCAACCGGCAGGTAAAAAGTTTCAAGATCTCCATGCAGGATATAAACGAAAATCCGTTATCTTTAGCGGTTTTAGAGGGTATGCCTTTGCATCTGACCGGTCAATCAATGGCCAGATACCAGGATTCACCCGTAGTGAAAAAGCTCGCCAGCGATGAGATCCTGATTATACCGTTAAAAGCCAAAGACCGGGTCAACGGACTGATTGTCGCGGATAATTTTATTACCCACGATCCAATCAATAAAGACGACATCCGCATGCTGACGATGTTGGCCAACCAGGCAGGCCTGGCGATTGAAAATTCCCAACTTTTTGAATTAACCGTAGAGCGGGCGCATTCAGATTACCTGACTAATTTATGGAACCACGGGTATTTCCAATTCCTGCTGCAGGCGGAGCTGGAAAAGTCCAAAGCCACTAAAAGCCCTTTAAGCTTGATCATGATCGATATTGATGATTTTAAGATCTATAACGATACTCTCGGGCATCAGGCCGGAGACAAGATCCTCAAGGCCCTGGCCGGCCTCCTGCGTAACCAATCGCGTAAAATGGATTTAGTCTGCCGTTATGGCGGAGAGGAATTTACAATTATTTTACCGCATACTGACCAAAAAGAGGCTTTCTTGATCGCCGAACGCATCAGGGTGGATATTCAGAAATACCCTTTTTTAAATGAAACGATCTTACCGAATAAGCAGCTGACCGTAAGTGTGGGAATCGCTACTTTCCCGGAGGATGGGTTGCTGGCTGCAGACCTGATTACCGCTTCCGACAAGTTCCTTTACCAAGCCAAAAATAAAGGCAAAAATACCAGCTGCTGTAAATATAACCCCTGACTCTAAGCGGTCACCGACTGCTCCTGATCCTGTTTTTGCTGCTGCAATTCTCTTTCTTTATTCTGCGATAATTTTACCGAAACAATCTTGGAGACCCCGGACTGTTCCATCGTGATCCCGTACATAATATTGGCATTCACAATGGTCTTTTTATTATGGGTGATCACGATAAACTGCGAGGTCTTAGAAAACTCCTGCAGCACCCTGGCAAACCGGTCGACATTGGCCTCATCCAGGGCAGCATCAATTTCATCTAAGATGCAGAACGGCGAAGGCTTGACTTTAAAGATCGCAAAGATCAAGGCGATTGCCGACATAGTCTTTTCGCCGCCGCTTAAAAGCAGGACATTTTGCAGCTTCTTACCCGGAGGCCGGCAGATAATCTCGATTCCCGACTCTAACGGGTCATTTTCATCCAAAAGGAAAAGCTGGGCATCCCCTCCGTTAAACAACAGGCGGAAATAATTCTTAAACTCAACCTGAACCTTTTCAAAAGTCTCCACAAACATCTGCCGCGTGGTCCGGTTGATCTTAAGAATAGCCTGGTGCAGCGATTCTTTGGCCTGCGCAAGGTCGGTCTGCTGCTGAATCAGAAAATCATAACGCTTTTTTAGCTCATCATACTCTTCGATCGCTACCAGGTTTACCGAGCCATAAGTTTCTAACTTTCTTTTTAATTCATTAATGGTGTTGCTGAGTGCTGCCTGATCCAATTCTTGCTCCGGCTCAGCCAAAAGGTCTAACTCGACCTTATAAGCCAAAAACATCCGCTCCTTGATCGCAGCGTACCGGTAATCCAGATCCTTATCCTGCATCTCTAAATCATGCAGGCGGTTTCTGGCCAGGTCCAGCTGTTTACGGTCAAGCTCAATCTTCTTGACCACCCCGATCGTGCCGCTGGATACTTCGTTGTATTTAGCTTCTACCTCCTCCAGGGAGATCTTTTTCTCCTGGATCTGAAGCTGTGCCTGCGTATTTTGCTTCTGGCACTCTTGGTTTTCAGCCTTCAAAACTTCCTGTCTGCCTTTATCCTGACCGATCTGGCGCTGGATATTTTCAAGGTTAGCTTTATCCTGCGCATAAGTCTGCTCTAATATTTTTAAAGTTTCCACGTCGGAACTAAAACGCCGGTTCAGTGCCTCAATCTCGGTTTTGGTCTGAGTGATCAGGACTAAGGCTTCTTCGCGGGCTTTACTGTTAGCCGAGATCATCTCCTCCTGAGCTGAAATCGTATCCTGGCGCTGCCTCTCCTGATTGTTGAGATCGGCTAATTTATTCTGAGCGCTGGCTAAATTCTGCTCGATGGCCAAAATCTCACGCTGCAAATCAGACAGCTCCATCACGATCACATCCTCTTCTTCTTTAATCTTATTGAATTGCTCAAGGATCGCGGAATAATTTGTTTCTTTATTGGCTAAAGTGATTTCATGGTTATGCAATTCTGCTTCTAATCCTTCAGAAAACTTAGTCAGCTCGGAAATACAGGTCTGGCGCAGCACCAGCCGGTTATTTAATTCTCCCAGCTCCTCCTGAAGCTTAGCGATTTTTTCGTCAATTTTACGGGTATCTAATTCAATGGGCTTGGCCTCTCCGCTGATCTTAAAAGCCGCAGAACTTAAAGTCAGGCGGTCTTGAGAATTCGGCTCGAGCTGCTCCTGAATTTTTACCACCAGGCCGGTCAGGCTTTCTTTAGGCAATTTATCCAGAAGGATCACGGCATTTAAAGATTCGCCGATATCGTCATATTTAGACTTTAATTTCTCCAGGAACTCTTTATGCGAAACTAAAGTAAGTTTTTCATTTCCCTTACTAACGATCTCCTTATTGATTTGCTCTAAATTCGCCCCCTCCTGGGCCAGCGAAGTTTTGGCATCAGAAATCTTCTGCTTAAATTCCATAACCTGAGCGCGGGTATCCTCTAATTCCTGGGTTACTTTTTTCAAAGCCTCCTCGGTAATCGCCTTATCCTCATAGACTTTGGCTTTTTCGATCTCAAGTCGCTTCTTACGCGCCAGAAACACCTGATGCTTGGAATTAAAATCACCGATCTGGTTATGCGTATCACTGATGGCAGTTTCCAGCTCCAGGATTACCTTTTTGCATTCAGCGATCAATTCCAAAGATTGTTTAACGCTTAAACTCAAGGCGTCAATCTCCTCCTGGCTCTTATTTAAGCTGGACTGTTTAACTTCAATATTCTGTTTGAGGTTGTCATACTCCCTGCGCAGCTGGTTGAGTTTTTCTTGATCACCGATCAGCTGGGCCTCTGCCTGTTCGATCTGCCCTTCTAAAACCAGCGTATTTTTGACCAATTCATCGATGCGCTGCTGGTTAAAATTAATATGCTCATTATTGCGGACTAAGCTATTTTCCAGGTTAAGTATCTGGCTGCGCGCCTCCATCATGGTTTCTTCCAGGGTTTTTAACTCTGACTGACGGTTGGCGATCCGGGCTTCCTGGTTAGCGATCAACTCCGTTAATCCAGATTCTTCCTGTTTTAAGCTTTCCAACTGCTTAAGCGCCTCTTCTTTCTGAAGGCGTAGGCCTAATTTATCAAGCGCCGCGGAATCTGTTTCCTTTAATTTTAATTCTTCAAAAACCTCTTTATAGCGGCGGGCTTTATTGGCCTGGCGTTCAAGGGAGCCGATCTGGCGCTTAACCTCAGTGACAATATCATTAACGCGCAAAAGATTCTGCTCAGTCTCCTCAAGCTTGCGGGTAGTCTCTCTTTTTTGTGCTTTATATTTACTGATGCCGCTGGCCTCATCAAAAACTACCCGGCGGTCCTCCGGCCGTGAGCTTAGC
>CAZEBD010000044.1:3662-9578 GCA_964510625.1 uncultured Planctomycetales bacterium | reverse complement strand
CCGACAGCTCATCTTTGGTATAAACTGAGCCGGTGGGATTAGCGGGGCTGTTAAGGATCAAAACCTTGGTCTTGGGGGTGATCTGCCTGAGTAAATCTTTAATAGTAATCTTAAAATTATTAGCAGGTGATGTCTTAATAAACCGCGGGGTGGCTTCACAAAGAGTAACCATCTCCGGGTAACTGACCCAATAAGGCAGGGGGATAAGCGCCTCATCCGAACAATTCAAGAGGACCATCAAGGCATTATAAATACTATGTTTAGCCCCGCAGGAAACAATAACCTGATCAGGGGCATACTCTAAATTATTATCTTTTTTGAATTTTTGACAGATGAGCTTCTTTAATTCTGCGGTACCGGTGGTGGGGGTATACTTGGTAAAACCGGATTTAATCGCCGCTACAGCGGCATCTTTGATAAAATCCGGGGTATCAAAATCCGGCTCTCCCGCGCCGAAATTCACGATATCTTTGCCTTCGCTTTTAAGCTTTTTGGCCTTAGAAGTAATCGCCAGCGTCGGGGACGGATTTATTTTTTTTAGGCGCTCAGCAAGCCTCGTATTGATTTTCATAAAAGCCCGCCAAATGAATTGATTTTACAGAGAATCGCTTTTTTTCTTAAAGATCTGTCTGATCCCGCCCATGAATTTCTTCGGCGGTTTTTTAGCATCTATCGGGGTTTCTTTGAGTACTACTTTAGCCTCTTTCTTCTGCTCGAGTGCCGGTTTCTTTTCAGGTGCCGGGGCGCTCTCTACAGCAGGATGCTCTTTTGCGGCTTTCTGCCCCTTGGCCTTCTTGGCTTCCTTTTTCTTCAATTCCGTAAGCTCAAAAATAACCATTTCGGCATTATCCCCGCGGCGCTTGCCTAAACCGATGATCCGGGTAAAACCGCTATTGCGCTTAGCAAAACGTGGAGCAATGTCTGCAAAAAGCAGATGGACTAATTTATGCTCTCCTAAAACAACCTGTGCCTGCCGCCGGGCAAAAAGCGTATTCTGTTTGCCCAGGGTAATCAACTGTTCCACCAGGCTCCTGGAGGCTTTAGCGCGGGCCAGGGTAGTCTTAATGCTTTGGCAGCTGATCATATTTTTAGCTAAACTCTTAATCGTTGCATCATGCCAGCTGGTAAATCGCCCTAATTGCATTCTTTTTTTTGCGTGTCTCATTTTATTTTAGCCCTTCTTTATTTTCTTAGGATCGACCTGCATCCCCAGGCTAACTCCCATACCCATCAAAAGCTCCTGGATCTCAGTGAGTGATTTTTTGCCGAAATTTTTGAAGTTGAGCATTTCATCTTCGCTGCGCTTGACCAAATCCGCAATCGTCTTGATCCCGGCTTCCCTCAAGCAATTTGAACTCCTCACCGACAGTTCAAGTTCCGAAATCGGCAGCCGTAATTTTTCATATAAAGCGGCATCTTCTTTGGTCATCTCCGGCTCTTCCTCGGCAATATCTTCAGGCAATTGGCCCAAACTGACAAAAACATCCAAATGGCGCTGCAGGATATTGGAGGCATAAAGCAACGCATCCTTAGGGCTGATACTACCGTTAGTCCAGATCTCTAAAATCAGCTTGTCGTAGTCCGTACGCTGCCCGACGCGGGTGTTCTCCACAAAATAGTTAATCTTTTTAATCGGAGTAAATATCGAATCAATGGCAATAAAACCGGCGGTCTTATCTTCCCGCTTATTCAATTCTGCGGCGACATATCCCCGGCCGCGCGATACCTCCATTTCAATATTTAATTTGGTATCCTTAGTCAGCGTGGCGATATGCAGTTCCGGGTTAATAATTTCAATGGTTTCATCCGCCTCGATATCTTTGGCTTTGACCAGGCCCTTTTTATCCGCCTTTAAATAAATGGTCTTGGGGATCTTGGAATGAGAATTCAGAACCAGGCTTTTAATATTTAAAATGATCTCTGGGACATCTTCCAGAACTCCGGGAATAGTCGAAAATTCATGGGAGACCCCGGCAATCTTAATCGCCGTGACCGCGCTGCCTTCAATCGAAGAAAGCAATACCCTTCTTAAGGAATTACCCAGGGTTACCCCGTAGCCTCTTTCAAAAGGAGCGGCCTGGAATTTTCCGTAAGTATCCGTATATGTGGACTCATCGCATTCAAGCTTTTTAGGAAACTGAAAATCTCTCCATTTTATACCCATCTTAACCCCCCTGAATTATATTTAATGAAACCGCTTATTGACCTAAACTTGATTACTTGGAATACAACTCGACGATCAACTGCTCCTGGATCGGCTGTTGAATATCGCTCTTCTCCGGCAGCCTTAAAACCTTACCCTTCATCGCCTCAGCGCTGAATTCAAGCCAGCTGGGAACAGTCCGCTCTTTAGAAATCTCCAGGTTATCTTTAATCTTAATCTTCGCCTTATCTTTGGCCTTGATTTCAACCAGGTCATCTTTATCCACCAGATATGACGGAATGTTTACCCGGCGGCCATTTACCGCAATCAGGTTATGCCGGACGATCTGACGGGCCTGCGATCTTGAAATACCTAAGCCCATACGAAAAACCACATTATCCAGGCGGCGCTCCAATAATTGCAGAAGCACTTTACCGGTTACCCCCTTGGTCTTAGAGGCAATTTTAAAATATTTACGGAACTGCCTTTCTAAAACACCGTAAATCCTTTTAACTTTTTGTTTTTCTTTTAACTGCGTGCCATAGTTAGAGAGCTTTTGCCGGCGACCCTGGCCGTGCTGTCCCGGAGGAAACGCCCGTTTATTGGCGGCGCATTTTTCCGTCTGACAACGCGTCCCTTTCAAAAACAGTTTTTCGCCCTGCCTACGGCATAACCTGCAAACTGCACCAGTATAACGGCCCATAAATTAAACTCTCCTTTTCTTCTTTGGACGGCAGCCATTGTGAGGGATCGGCGTAACATCTTTGATCAAGGTCACGCTTAAGCCCGCTGCCTGAAGTGCCCGGATGGCAGATTCCCTGCCAAAACCCGGCCCCTTCACATAAACCTCTAATTCCTTAAGCCCTACCTCTTTTGCTTTACGCGCAGCATCCGTTGCCGCAATCTGTGCAGCAAAAGGAGTAGATTTCTTAGAACCGCTGTAACCGACTGCGCCCGGAGCGCTCCAGGCAATCACATTGCCCTGCTTATCGGTAATCGTAATAATCGTATTATTAAAACTTGCCTGAATATGGGCAATACCGCTGGTAATTCCGCGGGCGATCTTTTTCTTTTTTGCTTTGTCTTTAGTTGCCATTATATTTTACCCTCTCACTTACCCGCTGGCTTAGCCTTTGGGGCTTCCGCTTTTTTAATCGGTGCTAAATTCACTCTCTTTTTGCCTTTTCTGGTGCGGGCATTGGTCCGTGTGCGCTGCCCTCTTACCGGCAGGCCCTTTTTATGCCGCATACCTCTCCAGGAGCCGATATCCATCAGGCGTTTAATATTTTGCGAGATGTCACGCCGCAGGTCGCCTTCAATCCGCCAGGAACCCTTTTGTAAGATCTGGGTCAAGCGCATAATCTCTTCATCGCTTAAATCCTTAGCCCGTTTATCCGGGCTGATCCCTGCCTCTTTAAGCAGGAGATTGGCAGTTTGACGGCCGATCCCGTACAAATAAGTAAGGGCAATCTCAATTTTCTTTTCTTTAGGTATATCAATACCGGCGATTCTTGGCATATTAAACTCCTAAATTATCCTTGTCTCTGTTTATGTTTAGTAGTAGCGCAAATCACCCGCACTACCCCTCTTCTTTTAATGATCTTACACTTATCGCAAATTTTACGAATCGAAGATTTTACTTTCATTTTTATCTCACCCGAAAGGTAATTCTCCCCCGGCTCAAATCATAAGGAGAAAGTTCTAATTTTACTTTATCGCCCGGAATAATCCTGATAAAATTCATGCGCATCTTTCCTGAAACATGCGCTAAAACCACATGGCCATTCTCCAGTTCGACTTTAAACATGGCATTCGGCAATGCTTCAATAATCTTGCCTTCTGTTTCAATTAAGTCTTCTTTAGCCATTAAATAAAAACTCCTAACACTTGGTTAAAATCTGCGGCCCTTTATCGGTAACCGCTACCGTATGTTCGAAATGCGCTGAAGCCCGCCCGTCTTTGGTAACGGCGGTCCAGCCGTTATCTAAGATGCGACATTCCCAGGAACCCTGGTTGATCATCGGTTCAATCGCCAGCACCATCCCGCTTTGCAAAAGCGGGCCGCAAGCGGGGGAGCCGAAATTCGGAATCTCCGGCTCCTCATGTAAAGAGGAACCAATTCCATGCCCGACAAACTGCCGGACAACTGAAAAACCCTGCGACTCAACAAAACTTTGAATACTATGAGAAATATCGGTTAAATAATTACCCGGTTTGGCCTGCTTAATCCCCAGCTCTAAAGATTGCTTAGTTACCGAGATTAATTTTGACTTAACACTGTCTACCTTACCTACCGGTAAAGTTACGGCCATGTCCGAGAAAAAGCCTTTATAATTTACCCCTAAATCTATACTGACGATATCCCCTTCAACAATCACGCGGGGGCCCGGAATGCCATGGACGATCTCTTCGTTAACCGAGATACAGGCGCATGCCGGAAAACCTTTATAATTTTTAAAAGCCGGCAAAACATTCTGACGGCGGATCAGCTCTTCGCTTACCAGGTCAATATCCCGGGTGCTCATCCCCGGTTGAACTTTGCTCTGCAGCTTTTCCATAACCTGAGCCAAAATCATCCCCGAGCGTTTAAGCATCTTTAAATCTTCCGGGGACTTCAAAGGGATCATTTAAATTTTAGTACTTAGCGCAACAATCTGGTCCAGCACAACCTGGGCCCCTAAATCCGCATTCAAACTCTGCAGCTTACCGGATTTTTTATAATAATCTATCAAAGAAGCGACTTGCTGCTTATAAACTTCCAGGCGCTTACGCACCGTAATCTCATTATCATCAGAACGCTGAAAAAGCGCGCCCTGGCAGATATCGCATACCCCGGCAACTTTAGGAGGCATGTTGGTTACATGAAAATTTGCTGCGCACTTAGAACAGACTAAACGCCCGGTAAGCCGCTTGATAATCACCGCATCGCTGGTATCTAAATAAACCACTAAATCTACGGCTAATTTTTTAGCCGCTAAAATTTTATCTAAGGTAAAAGCCTGCGGCAGAGTCCTGGGGTAGCCGTCTAAAATAAAACCATTTTTAATATCCGGATTATTGAAACGCTCATCCAGCATTTTAGCCACTAAATCATCCGGCACTAAAAGGCCTTTGTCCATAATGTCTTTGGCTTGCTTACCCAGCTGTGTCCCATCTTTGACATTCTGCCGTAAAATGTCACCGGTAGAAATATGCGGCAGGGATAAATTTTGCGCCAGGCGCTTAGCCTGAGTCCCTTTTCCGGCACCCGGAGGGCCTAAAAGCACTAAATACATTTATCTTCTCCCCCTGATCTGGCCGCTCTTAATAAAACCTTCATAGTGATGAGTTAATAAATGCGACTCGATCTGTTTTAAGGTATCCAACATGACACCGACAATGATCAGGATTCCTGTCCCGCCGAAGAATGAAGCGACTAAATAAGGGATCTTTAACCAGGCCATAATAAAATCCGGCAGGATCGCGATCACCGCAATAAAACTTGCCCCGGCTAAAGTAATCCGGGTCATCACAAAATCAAGAAATTCAGCGGTAGGCGCTCCCGGGCGGATCCCCGGGATAAACCCGCCGTACTTTTTCATGTTTTCGGCTAAATCATTCGGATTAAAAACAATCGCGGTATAGAAATAGCAGAAGAAAATTATCAAAAGAGCATAAACAACCGAATAAAGAACCTGTCCGCGGATCAGGCTCTGCGCAAAACGCTGAAAAGCCGGATTAGGAATAAAGGATGCCAGGGTAGCCGGGAATAGAATAATACTTTGCGCAAAGAT
>CAZEBD010000044.1:0-3652 GCA_964510625.1 uncultured Planctomycetales bacterium | reverse complement strand
GACCCCGGAGGTATCCACCTTAAGCGGAATATAGGTGCTTTGTCCGCCGTAAATTTTCCGCCCCACAATCCGGCGGGCGTATTGAACCGGGATCTTTCTTACCCCCTGGGTGATCAAAATTACCGAAAATACCACCGCCACTAACAAAACCGCCATAATCAACAAAGTCACCGGCTGAATCTGACGGCGGCTGGCGGCAAACGGCGAAATTAAAACAAAAAGCTGATTTAATGCAGTAGGAATCCGGGAAATAATCCCGGCAGTAATCACCAGGGATATTCCGTTACCGATTCCCCGTTCCTGGATCTGCTCACCCAGCCACATAATAAAAATCGTTCCGGTGGTTAAAGTCAGGACGGTTAAAATTCTAAATCCCCATCCCGGGTGCATGACGATCTGTAATCCTTCGAAGCGGGCCGGGTTCTCCAGCCACAATGCGATAAAATAAGATTGCACTACCGATAAAAGCACTGTCCCGTAACGGGTGAACTGGTTGATCTTTTCATAACCGCTCTTGCCTTCTTTGGCCATCTTCTCAAAGGCCGGGATAACTGCCGTTAAAAGCTGCATAATAATCGAACTGGATATATACGGCATGATCCCCAGGGCAAAAATGGTCAGGCGCTCCATCGCGCCTCCGGAAAACATATTGATTATGCCAAAGAGCGTACCGCCTTGAGTTTTAGCGATACGATTAAAGAAATCTGCTAATGCCGCCCCGTCAATTCCGGGGGTCGGGATATAACACCCTACCCGGTAAACCGCAATCAACGCACCGGTAATAATTAACCGTTTTTTTAAATCCGGGATCTTAAAAGCATTGATTAAAGCATTAAACATGTATGATTTCTGCTTTGCCGCCGGCGTTGACGATTTCAGTGCTTGCGCGTTTTGAAAATGCGTGCGCCTGGACCGTCAGCGCATTTTTAATTGAGCCGTTACCCAATATTTTAACCAAGGCAGATTCTTTGCTGATTAAACCATTTGCTTTTAAAACCGCCAAAGTGATCGGAGTTTCTTTGATCGAGTTTAGATCTTCTAAATTGACAGTCTGATAGGTTTTCCTGAAATTACTGACAAAACCGCGCTTGGGAAATTTACGGATAAGCGGAGACTGTCCACCTTCAAAACCCAGGTAGAAATGCCTGCCGGCGCGGGAGGTCTGGCCTTTGCTTCCGCGAGTCGAGGTCTTACCGTGCCCGCTGCTTGAACCGCGGCCAAGGTATTTTCTTTTCTTATGTGCCCCATACGGCCGTTTAAGATTAGACAAAGAAACCGTATGTGAAAGCGGTTTTTCTTTAACTGCCGCAGGTAATGCCTTTTTTACGTGCACTTTGGCGGCGGTTTTTTTAGCAACAGGTTTGATTTTGGATGTTTTTTCTTTCATTTTATTTTTAGGCCTTCAATTCTTTTAAGCCCTGCATCGTGGCTTTAATGACATTAATCGGATTATTCGATTTTAAACATTTGGTCAGGATATCCTTAATCCCGGCAGCTTCACAGACCGCGCGCACCGGGCCGGCCGCAATTACCCCGGTTCCTTCGCTGGCCGGCTTAAGCATAACGCTGGCCGCCCCGAATTTACCGATGATTTCATGCGGGATGGTCGAACCTTCTAAAGGTACTTTAAATAAACTTTTCTTAGCCTTAGTTAATGATTTACGTATTGCTTCAGCAACCTCATTGGCTTTATCCAAAGCAAAACCTACCCGGCCTTTAGTATCACCGACGACCACTAAGGCGCTAAAATGTAATTTTTTGCCGCCTTTAGTTACCTTGGTTACGCGGTTAATACTGATAACCTTTTCAATTAGATCTGATTGCTGCCCAATGGTCAGTTCACGCATAATTTAAAACTCCAATCCACCTTTTCTTAATGCTTCGGCAAGAGTTTTGATCCTGCCGTGATAGAGGTACCCTGCCCGGTCAAAAATTACTTTACTGATTCCCTTTTCCTTGGCGGTTTTCGCAAATAGCTGGCCGAATAATTCCGCTGCCTGAAGATTTCCGGCGCTTTTAAACTGCGCCTTAATTACTTTGTCATTAGTGGCTAAGGAAAACAATACTTTGCCGCAAGTATCATCCAAAAGCTGCGCGGAAATATTCTTTAATGAACGATGCACCACCAGGCGCGGTTTGTCTTGCGTGCCCTGCATCTTCATTTTAATCCTTTGATGCCTTTTTGACCTTAACTCTTCTTTTTTTCTCATGGTTATTTACCGGTTGCCTGAGCTTTACCGACTTTCTTTTTCACATGTTCACCGACGAAACGGATACCTTTACCTTTATAAGGCTCCGGAGGATAAAATGCGCGCAGCTCCGTAGCCACTTCACCGACTAATTCTTTATCGATCCCTTTAACGATCAGCTGGGTCGGTTTAGGTGTTTCAACTTTGATCCCTGCCGGGATCATATAATTTATAGGATGGGAATAACCTAAAGCCAAATTAACCTTATCACCGGCTACCGCGGCCTTAAACCCTACTCCCTGGATCTCCAATTCTTTAAGATACCCCTGGGTAACCCCGACGATCATATTCACGATCAGGGCGCGGAAAAGCCCATGCAGGCTCTTATCCATCTTAGTATCGGCTACCCTTTTTACCAAAAGCTGGCCGTCATTGATCTCCACCTTGATCCGGTCAGAAAGTTTACGCGAAAGTTTGCCTTTAGGCCCTTCAACATAAACTACCCCATCCTTGACCTCGATTTTTACCTCTTTAGGAACTGCAACCGCTTTTTTTCCTATCCTTGACATTATTGCCCCTTAAATTAATTACCAAATATAACCGATAACTTCCCCGCCTACTCCTAATTCTCTGGCTTCTTTATCGGATACTACTCCCTTAGAAGTCGAAACAATCGCCAGGCCACGGCCGCGTAAAACCGTCGGGACCTTTTTGCCTCTGACATAAACCCTTAAGCCCGGTTTAGAAACCCGCTTAATATTGCGAATAGCAGATTTACCGGCAATATATTTAAGATAAACCCTGACCACTCCCTGCTTTTTATCCTCGATCAGCTTAAAATTATCGATATATTCATTCTTTTTAAGGATTTCCATAATGGATTTAATATTTCCGGAAGCCGGAAGATCCACGGTATCCCTCTTGATCAGAATAGCATTACGGATAATTGTAAAAACATCTGCGATTAAATCTGTCCTTGACATTTAATCTCCTTATCTACCAAGATAACACCCGCGCAATACCGATAGGCGCGGGGTGCCCTACCTACTTACTACCAGCTGGCCTTCTTCACACCAGGGATTAGCCCCTGCCAAACCAGCTCCCTGAAACATATACGGCAAAGCTGAAACCTTCTTAAATACCCGCCGCTCCTGCCGCAAATTGAACAACGGTTATACTTGCGGGTTGAAAATTTTGCCGGCCTTTTCCATCTTGCAATTTGCGAATTCTTTGCCATTTTTTATTTTTCTTCCTTCTCTTTAAAAGGCATGCCGAAATATTTTAATAAAGCGCGCGCCTGGTCAGTAGTTTTAGCATTTTTGATCACAAAAGTAATATCCATCCCCTGGGTACGGGTAATCTTATCATATTCGATCTCCGGAAAGATAATCTGTTCGCTTAAGCCCAAAGTATAGTTATTGCCCTTATCAAAAGCATCCCGGGAAACCCCGCGGAAATCCCGG
>CAZEBD010000043.1:0-9714 GCA_964510625.1 uncultured Planctomycetales bacterium | reverse complement strand
GCTTAAAGGCCATCTGCATTTTATGAAAGCAATGGCCCGTCTCAGCCGCCAGGTGCCCCGTTTAAAGATCTGGGTGGTCGGAGATGCCCCGGCATCCAAAGAGGCGTATAAGGAGGAGCTGCAGATTTTAGTCCGCCGCTTAGGGCTATGGCATTGCACGGAATTTTTAGGTACGCAGCGGGATATTCCCGGAATATTGGAGCATTTGGATCTGGTCGTTTTAGCCACGACTACTCATGAGGCTTTCGGCCGATATTATTGAAGATGGCCAGAACGGTCTGCTTGTCCCGCCGGCTGATCCCAAAAGCATGGCGGATGCGGCGCTGCGGATCTTTAAAGATCCGCAGTTTGCCCGCCAGCTCGCGCAGAATGCTTATGCTAAGGTAAAAGAAAAATATAATGTCGAGCTGATGGTCAAAAATACCCTGGAGGTCTACCGCGAAGTTTTAAATAATTTTAAGGTCCTGATAATCAAGCTTAGTTCGATCGGCGATGTAATCCTCTCTACCGCCGCACTGCGGGCTATCCGCCAGCATTTTGCGCATCCTAATTATAAGATCAGTTTTCTGGTGGGGGAGGAGTCAAAAGAGATACTTATGCGCTGCCCTTATATTGATGAGCTTTTAGTCTGTGATTTAAAAAATAAAGATAAAGGATTAACCGGGCTTTGGAGGATCGGGCATGTTTTAAGAAAAAAAGGTTTTGACCGGGTGATCGACCTGCAGAATAGCCGCGCCAGCCATATCCTGGCTTACTTAAGCGGCTGCATCGACCGTTACGGTTATCTGAATAAAAAGTTTTCTTTTCTGCTCAACCACCGGGTGGATTCTCCTTTAGCTCAGGTCGATCCGGTCACACATCAGTTCAGGGTCTTAAAGATGCTGGGAATCGACCTGTTAAATAACGCTTTGGAGTTGTGGCCTTCGCCGGAGGACCAGAAAGCAGTGGAGGATCTCTTCAACGCCCAGTGGCTCAGCCAGGCGCAGAAGGTAGTCGGGATAAATATCAGCGCTTCCCAAAGATGGATGACTAAGTCTTGGCCTTTAGAGCATTTGATCAGCCTCTGTGAAGAGCTGGGGTTAAAGGATATCCGGGTAATTATTACCGGGACAAGCCATGACCAGGCGCTGGCCTTGATGCTGGTTAATTCGCTTAAGAATACCAAGATCATTAATGCCTGCGGCAAGACCAGTATTAACGAACTGGCGGTTCTGATCAGGAAATGCCAGGTTTTTATTTCTGCGGATTCTTCTCCATTGCATATTGCTTCAAGCGTGGGTACTCCGTTTATTGCGCTGTTTGGGCCCACGGATAGCCGCCGCCACCTGCCGCCGGGGAGTAATTATACGGTGATTAAAAAAGATCTGCCTTGCAGCCCCTGTTATAAAACTAAATGCCGGACTAAGCGTTGTATGAGCCAGATTACTCCGGGCCAAGTCCTGGATGCGGTAATGAAATTACTGAAATAAAAAAATGAAAATACTTTTTATTGCTAACCATCTGAATACCGGCGGAATCACCAGCTATTTATTTACCTTGGCTTCAGGGTTAAAACAAAATGGGCATACGGTCTATTTAGCCAGCTCCGGAGGGGAGCTTGAGGATAAATTTAAGCAGGCCGAAATTACTCAGATCAGGCTTCCTTTAAGCACGAAAAGCGAGATCAGCCCGAAGATGTTTTTGAGCTTCTGGAAATTAAAGAAAATCGCCGCCGGATTGGATTTAGATATCATTCATACCCACAGCCGCACGACGCAGGTTTTAGGGTGTTGGCTGGGCCGGGCTTTATGCCGGCCGCATATTTTTACCTGCCACGGTTTTTTTAAGGCCAGGTTATCACGCCGGATCTTCGGCTGCTGGGGCCAGAAGATAATTGCCATCAGCCAGCAGGTAAAAGAACATTTAATCTCGGATTTTAAGCTCGCCAGCCAGCGGATCAGCGTAATCCATAACGGGATCGATATAAAAAAATTCGGTGATTTCTCGGCCCGTCAGAGCTTGCGGGCCAGATTTGGGATAGGGGATGAGCTTTTGGTGGGGATGATTGCCCGCTTATCCGATGTCAAAGGGCATATTTATCTTATCCGGGCGATGCGCAGGTTAGTCGATGATCTGCCGGAGGCTAAGCTATTGATCATCGGCCAGGGCAGGACTAAAGAGTCCTTAGTCAAAGAAACCCGGAGGTTAGGATTAGAAAAAAATATTATATTTATTCCGAAGGCTGAGAATACTGCGGAGCTCCTGGCGGCGATGGATATTTTTGTCATGCCTTCTTTGAAGGAAGGATTAGGCCTGGCTTTAATGGAGGCAATGGCTCAGGGGATAGCGGTGATCGGTTCAGCTGTCGGAGGGATTAAGACCCTTATTCAGAATGAAGCCACCGGTTTGTTGGTTGAGCCGGCGGATAGTCAGGCTTTGGCGTTGGCTTTGGCCCGCCTGGGGATAGACGCGGGCCTTCGCCGCAGCTTAGGCCAGCGCGCCCGCCAGTTTATTATGGCTAATTTTTCCCAGGAAGAGATGGCCGATCAGACGCAAAAGATTTATCAGCAGGTTTTAGAAAAGCAGGAAGGGGAACTTAGATAATGGAAAAAATAGCCGCAAAGCGGATCCTTATTTTTAACGTTAATTGGTTAGGGGATGTTTTGTTTTCCAGCGCTACGATCCGCAACGTCCGCCGGAACTATCCGGAAAGCTATCTGGCCTGTATTATTCCCAGCCGGTGTTACCCGATCCTTAAAAGCAATCCGTATTTAGATGAAATAATTATTTTTGATGAAGACGACCGGCATAAAGGGATCCTGAACAAACTTAATTTTATTAAACTATTGAAGAAAAAAAGATTTGATACGGTGTTTTTATTGCACCGGTCATTCAGCCGCACCCTGCTTTGCCGCCTGGCCGGGATAAAAAACCGCATCGGCCATTACACCAAGAAACGTGCATTTCTCCTGACTAAAAAGATCCGGCCGCCCCAGAAAGATTCCGTGCACCGCATCGATCATTACCTGGATGTGATCGAAAAGAGCGGCCTGCGCATAGAGGACCGTTACTTAGATTTTTTTGTCGAGCCGGCGGATGAGGAGTTTGTGGATAATTTTTTTAAAAAGAATTCTATTGCCCGGGGCGATCTGGTCGTGGCGATTAATCCCGGAGGAAATTGGCTGCCGAAACGCTGGCTGCCGCATTATTGGGCATCCTTAGCGGATAAATTGATCAGCCAGCTGAAAGCAAAAGTGATTATTACCGGTAGTATCACGGATCTATTGTTAGCCAGCCGGATTAAAGACGGGATGAAAGAACGGCCGCTGGTTGCCTGCGGAGTTTTTAACATCAAACAGCTGGGGGCGCTGGCCAAAAAAACCGACTTGTTTATTACTGCCGATACCGGGCCGCTGCATATCGCTAATGCCGTAGGGGCTAAAAAGATCATTGCGATTTTCGGCCCGACTTCCCAGAAGATCACCGGGCCGTATCCGGCGACAAATGTCTGTGTCCTGCAAAAGGATGTCGGCTGCCGTATCCCTTGTTACAAAGTGCATTGCCTGGATAGCCGTTGTATGCAGGCAGTTACCCCGGATGAAGTTATGCTTGAAGCAACCAGGCAGCTTAAAAAATGAAGATCCTTTTTATTACTTTAAGCAATATCGGTGATTGTATCCTGACCCTTCCGGTGTTAGATGCTTTGCGCAAGAAATACCCGCGAAGTCAGATTACCTGTCTTGTGCCGCCGCGGCCGCGGGAGATCTTTATCGGTAATCCGGCAGTCAGCGAAGTGATTATTTTTGATAAGTATTCCGGGCTGGCTGATAAACTAAAGCTGTTTTTTGCTTTAAGCCGCCAGAATTTTGATTTAGTGGTAGACCTGCGCAACAGTTTTTTTGGCGCTTTTCTGCCGGCCAAAAGGTTCGGTTTATCTTTTGCTCCTTTACGCCGCATCCCCCCAAAGATCAGGCATATGAGCCAAAAGCATCTTTTCTGGGCCGGACTTTCGGGTGATCTCCTCCGGGATGACTTGCACCGGTCTTTAAATATTGTTTTTGAAGATACCGATTATATCCGGAGGATTTTAAAAGAACATAACCTTCCGCCTGGGGCAAAACTGATCGTGGTCAGCCCCGGGGCCCGCAGCCAGACTAAATGCTGGAGCAGACAAAATTTCGCCCGGCTTTGCCAAGAGCTGATCCGGCGGGGTTATTGGGTCGCCTTAGCCGGAGATGCGCAGGATAAACCGGTATGCGATTACCTGGAAAAGCTCAATCCGCAGAAATCGATTAACTTCTGCGGGGCGACTAAACTTACTCAATTGGCGGCTTTGCTTAAAGCCGCGCAAGCTTTAGTGACTAATGACAGCGCGGTCATGCATCTGGCCAGTTACCTGGATCTTCCGGTTGTCGCCATATTCGGGCCTACCGATGAAAAAAAATACGGGCCATGGTCAAGTAATTGTGCTGTCGTAAAAAAAGATATTTTCTGCCGGCCCTGCGAAAAAGCTCAATGCCGTTTTGGTGACCGAAGATGCCTGTCTGCGGTTACTCCCCAGGATGTTCTGGCCCAGCTTGAAATTATTATCGGTGATAAAAAAGGGGACGTTTCCCCCGGAGGGGGAAACGTCCCCTTTAAGAGAATTCTCATTGTGCGCACCGATCGTTTAGGGGATGTGCTTTTGTCTACCCCGGCGGTTAAGGCCTTAAGGCAGAATTTCCCGCAAAGCTACATTGCAATGATGGTTTCTCCTTACACTAAAGAGGCAGTAGATGGTAACCCGGATTTAGATGAAGTTATCGCTTTCGATAAAGAGGGTAAAGATAAAGGTTGGTTGGGAGGGTTGAAATTTGCGGCAGCTTTGCGTAAAAAGAAATTCGACCTGGTGCTCATCCTGCATCCTACCCGGCGCATGCATATCCTGATGTTTTTGGCCGGCATCCGCCGGCGTTTAGGGTATGACCGGAAATTTAAATTTTTGCTCACTGACCGGATCAGGCACACTAAGCAGTCCGGAGCAAAGCATGAATCAGAGTATGTTTTAGATTTTGTAAGGTATTTAGGGATCCGGCCTGAAGATAAGGCCCTGTTTATGCCCTTGAGCCCGGAATCCGAAAAATGGGCCAGGGATCTATTCAATTCTTTAGGCATCCAGGATAAGGATAAAATATTGGCTATTCATCCGACGGCAAGCTGTCCTTCCCGGATCTGGCCGGCGGAAAGATTTGCCCGGGTGGCCGACATTCTGGCGGAGAAATACGGTTTTAAAGTGGTGGTGGTTTCCGGGGCTAAAGATATGCAGAAGGCTCAGGAAGTAATTAAAAATATGCATCAGGCGGCCCTGGAATTATCCGGCAGGACCTCGGTCAGCCAATTAGCCAGCGTATTAAAAAGATGCCAGCTATTTATTTCTACGGACTCCGGGCCCATGCATATTGCCTGCGCCATCGGTGTGCCGGTGATTACGATTTTCGGGCGTAATCAGGCGGGATTAAGCCCGCGGCGCTGGGGGCCTTTGGGTAAAAACAACCGGGTTTTGCATAAAACCGTTGGCTGTCAGGTCTGCCTGGCGCATAACTGCTCTAAAGATTTTGCCTGCCTTAAGGCGGTTACCGTTGAGGATGTGCTTCAAGCCGCAGAGGAGATTTTAAGCTAATCTTGTTGAAATACTTCTAAATTATGCTACAATAAATTTCTATGATTAACCTAAATAAGGTAAAAAGATACTCAATCAAGAAGCGTTTGAGCAAGGTAAAGCAGGGTGATTTTGCGGCCAAACCGGCTAAGGGCAGAAGCTTCTGCGCATTTTTCGATTCTTTACCCAATATTCTGAAAGCCAAAGATTTACGCGCGGTCTCTGACGGTATCGTTTCGGCGCGTAAGAAAAATAAAGGGGTGATCCTTTTGGCCGGGGCGCATGTGATCAAATGCGGCTTAAACCCGGTGCTCATCGAGCTGATCGAGAAAAAAGTAATTACCTGCATCTGCTTAAATGGGGCAGGCATTATTCATGATTTTGAGCTGGCTTACCAGGCCAAGACCTCTGAGGATGTCGGGGCCAATCTTAAAGACGGAAAGTTTGGAATGGGCAGGGAAACCGCTGATTTTCTAAACGTTGCATCTAAAGAAGGGGTAAAGACAGGTTTTGGTTTAGGTTATGCGGTGGCTAACCGGATCGCCACTTCGGCGTTGAAACATAAAAATTTAAGCCTGATCTACAATGCTTATAAACATAAAGTACCGGTTTGCGTCTTTGTCGCCATCGGCACGGATATCATTCATCAGCATCCTAACTTCGACGCTGCGTCTACGGCAACCGGTTCTTTAAGGGATTTTCATATTTTGGTTGAACATATCCGCTCGATTAATCAGGGGGGAGTAGTTTTAAACTTCGGTTCGGCGGTATTAATGCCGGAAGTCTTTTTGAAAGCGTTAAATCTGTGCCGCAACCTGGGTAATCAGGTAAAAAATTTTACCTCGGCAAATTTCGATATGATCTATCAGTACCGGGCGGCGCAGAATGTCGTGGCTCGTCCGACCGCTTCCGGCGGTAACGGTTACTATATTATCGGCCATCATGAGATCATGCTGCCGATGCTGGCGCAAAGTGTCATTGAGAAGATATGAATAAACTGAAAAATATAATCGCAAAATTCAATAAAGCCAAAATTTTAGTCGTTGGTGACCTGATCCTTGACCAGCATATCTGGGGAGATGTGGAGAGGATCTCCCCAGAGGCACCGGTGCCGGTAGTTTGGGCAAAAAAAAGGACGTATGCTCCGGGCGGTGCGGCCAATGTCGCCAATAATATCAGTGCTTTCGGCGCCAAGGTGACTCTTTGCGGAGTATTGGGTGACCGCCTGGATCCGGCCACCCAGACCTTTCAGCGTGAGGCTAAAAAATTAAACATTGATACCAAAGGGGTGTTTTTTGAGCCCCGCCGTAGGACTACCTTAAAAACCAGGATCATCGCCGGCCACCAGCAGGTGGTCAGAGTGGATTGGGAGGATGTACATAATATTGACAAAGAGGTAAAAGATAAGCTGTTTAAATTTTTCGGTGATCATATCAAAAAGTTTGATGCGGTAATCATCGAAGATTACGGTAAAGGGTTGTTGGATAGTGAATTAACCCGGGCGATTATCAAAAGCGCCAGGTATTCTAAAAAAATCGTCACCATCGACCCGAAAGAGAATAATTTTGATTGTTATAAGTATGCTACCTGTATTACGCCCAACCGTAAAGAAGCTCAAAATGCTATCCGGTATCTTAGGATGAAGAACCGGGGCGGTGATTTTAAGATCGATAAAGAAACTTTGTCTACCGATAAAGACCTGATCAAAGCAGGCCAGGCGATCTTAGAGTATCTGCAATTAGAGAGCTTCTTAATTACTTTGGGCGAAGGCGGAATGTGGCTTTTTGAAAAAGGCAGAAATAAGCCTATCCCAACGGTAGCACAAAAAGTATTTGATGTCTCCGGCGCCGGGGATACGGTAATCAGTGTTTTTACGCTGGCACTGTGCGCGGGTGCTTCGAAGCTTGAGGCGGCGCATATCGCTAATTATGCCGCAGGAATTGTCGTCGGTAAATTAGGCACGGCAGTCACCAGCTGCGCCGAACTTTCAGAGAGGATAAAATAAAATGGATGTTATCGGGGTAATCCCGGCCAGGTTTGCTTCTACCAGGTTTCAGGGTAAGGTGCTGGCGGATATTTTGGGTAAGCCTATGCTGCAGCATGTCTGGGAGCGCGCTAAGCAATCCCGGATGCTTGATGATCTGATCATTGCCTGTGATAATGAAAATATTTTTAAAGCGGCAAGCAGCTTTGGCGCCAAAGCCGTAATGACCTCAAAAGAGCATGCCTGCGGCACTGACCGGATCAGCGAGGTGGTTAATCCTTTAGATGTAAAGGTGATTATCAACATCCAGGCGGATGAGCCTTTAATCCATCCGATGATGATTGATAGTGTTGCCCGGGCATTGCTGGAAGATAAGATGCTTAATATGGCTACTTTAATGAAGAAGATCGATGATGTCCTGGAGCTGACCGATCCGAATGTGGTCAAGGTAGTCGTGGATAAGAATAATTTCGCCCTGTATTTTTCGCGCGCCCCGATCCCGTATCTGGCGCCGAATGCCGAGATTGACCAGGTGACTTATTATAAACATATCGGGCTCTACGGTTATACCAAGGATTTCCTTTTTACTTATAAAAATCTTCCGGTTTCCAATCTTGAGCGGACGGAAAAATTAGAGCAGCTGCGTGTTCTGGCCGAAGGTTTTAAAATTAAAGTGATCCAGACGCAATTCGATACGATCGGTGTGGATACCCCTGATGACCTGGAGCGAGTGCTGCGGCAATTGAATGAGGGAAAGACTGATGCATCAAGTTAAACTGGGAAAGATAAAATTCGGGGAGGGGTTTCCTTTGGTTTTGATCGCCGGGCCATGTGCGATCGAATCGGAGAGCGCGATTTTGACGGCGGCCTCCAAGCTTAAAAAGATCGCCGGCAACCTGGATATTCCGCTTATTTTTAAATCCAGTTTTGATAAGGCTAACCGCCTTTCGGTGGATTCTTACCGCGGCCCGGGATTAAAAAAAGGCCTGGCCATTTTAAAAAAAGTAAAGCTTGAGTTTAAGCTTCCGGTCTTAAGTGATGTGCATTGTGTAAAAGATGTTGCTGAAGCGGCAAGCGTCCTGGATATTATCCAAATTCCGGCGTTTCTCTGCCGGCAGACCGATCTGGTTTTAGCCGCAGCCCGTACCGGCAAGATTGTGAATATTAAAAAGGGCCAGTTCCTGGCGCCCTGGGATATCCTGCCGATTATTAAAAAAGTCCAAAGCACCGGTAATCAGCAGATCCTGATTACCGAAAGAGGGGTAAGCTTCGGTTATAATAATTTAGTGACTGACCTGCGCAGCCTGGGGATTATGCGAAATTTTGGTTTTCCGGTGATTTATGACGCTACGCATAGCGTGCAGCTTCCCGGAGGGCAGGGCGCATCTTCCGGAGGCCAGACGGAATTTGTCGCCGGGCTATCCCGCGCTGCGGTTGCTTTTGGCTGCGACGGTTTATTTCTGGAGGTCCATCCCGACCCTAAGCATGCACCTTGTGACGGGCCGAATATGATTAATTACAAAGAACTCGAACTGCTTTTAAAGCAGGTAAAAAAGATCAGGCAGGCGCTATGAATATTAATGTGATCAAACGGGCAAAAGAAGTTTTAGAGATCGAAGCGCAGGCGATCCACTGCCTTAAGCAGCGTTTAGGTAAAGGTTTTACCAAAGCCGTTGATTTGATTTTTAAATGTAAAGGCAGGGTGGTGGTCAGCGGAATGGGCAAAACCGGGATCATTGCCCAGAAATTTTCAGCGACCCTTGCTTCCACCGGTACTCCAAGTTTGTTCCTGCATACTGCGGAGGCCATTCATGGAGATTTAGGCAAGGTTACTGCTGAGGATGTGATCATTATCCTTTCCAACAGCGGTTCAACCGATGAAATGAAACAGCTCCTGCCGATTTTAAAAAAGATCGGTGCACCGATTATTTCATTGACTGGAAATTCCAAATCCATCCTGGCTAAATACAGCGATGTCGTTCTGGATGTCTCGGTGAAAAAAGAAGCCTGTCCTTTGGGGCTGGCTCCGACGGCTTCGACTACGGCGACTCTGGCGATGGCCGATGCGCTGGCGGTCTGTTTACTGGAACGTAAAGGTTTTAAAGAAAAAGAT
>CAZEBD010000042.1:0-9791 GCA_964510625.1 uncultured Planctomycetales bacterium | reverse complement strand
TATCTGCTCCACGACCTTAACCACTTTAGGGATCACATCCCCGGCCCGCTCAATAAGCACCCGGTCACCCTCACGCAGCCCCAGCCGCTCTATTTCATCAAAATTATGCAAAGTAGCATTACTGATCACCACTCCTGCGCATTCAACCGGTACCAGTTGTGCCGTGGGGGTAATCACCCCGGTGCGTCCGACATTGACCTTAATTGCTAAGACCTTAGTCGTTGCCTGGCGGGCGGCGAACTTATAGGCCACTGCCCAACGCGGGGCTTTAGCCGTAAACCCCAACTCCTTTTGCTGGCTGAAACTATTCACTTTTACTACGATACCGTCGATTTCATAATCAAGCTCATCGCGCTTTTCCTGCCATTTCTGGCAATAGCCGATTACCTCCCGGATACCGGAGCAAAGCGCAGAATGCATATCCGTGCGCAGCCCCCAGCTTTTAAGCTTAGCCAAAAATTCCCATTGCGTAGCTGCGGTCTTACCCTGATAAGCCCCCTGCGAATGCGCAAAGAAATTCAGACGTCTTTTAGCGACTAAACTACTATCCAGTAATTTTAATGAACCGCTGGTAGCATTGCGCGGGTTGGCAAATAAATCTTCTCCCTGCCGCAAGCGCTCCTGATTAACCTTTATAAAATCATTTTTATCCATATACACTTCACCGCGGACCTCTAAGAGAACCGGCGGAGGTTCATCCAGAAGCACCAGGGGAATCGCCCGGATAGTCTTAAGATTAGCCGTAACATCTTCTCCGGCAGAGCCGTCTCCCCGGGTAGAGCCGACTGTCAATTTACCCGATCGATAAGTCAGATTCGCGCTGACCCCGTCAATTTTAAGCTCAACCACATATTCATATTTACTATTTGCCCCCAGCCCTTTACGGACCCGCTCATCCCAAAGCTCTAACTCGCTAAGTGAATAAGTGTTATCTAAAGAAAACATCCCGGATTTATGTTTTACGGTTTTAAAACCCTCGCTGATCCCGGAGCTTAAGCGCTGCGTAGGAGAATCGCTGCTTGCGTATTGCGGGTACTCATCTTCCAGGATTTTAAGCTGGGCTAAAAGGTTGTCATACTCTTTATCCGAGACCGTCGGCTGGCTAAGGACATAGTAACGGTAATCGTGCAGGCGTAATTTTGTTTTTAACTGCTCGATCTTATTTTTTATCTGGATGGACATTTTAACTTGGAATACTAAATTTAAAACTTAACGCAAAAATCGCGGAATTCGCCTTTGGCCGGGAGCCATTCGATATCGGCTTGCCGGATATACCCGGAGAAATGCTGATTGGCCTGCTGCAAAAAACTATTCAAGGTCTCTTCTTCAGCTTCGGCAGCCACCTCGACCCTGCCGTCATCTAAATTTTTGACCCAACCGCATACCTTTTGTAAACCCGCCATATCTGCAAGCGTATAACGAAAACCGATACCCTGCACCCTTCCTGAATAATAAACATGCACCAGTTTTTTCATCAGGCCTGCCGCTGCTTTATTTATACTGCAGCGCTTTCTCAATCCTGTCGATCAGATCTTTACTTTCAATAGGCTTATTCAGATAATCCACCACCCCGGCCTTATAGGCGCGCAGCTTATCCACATCCTTATTTAAAGCAGAAAGAATAACAATCGGGACTCCTTTGCCCTGGGGGTCGCGGTTAAGCATTTCACAGGCATCTAACCCGCCCACTCCGGGCATCAGCAAATCAAGTAAAATCAAGTCGGGTTTAAAACTATGCGATTGATTAAGGATGTCTTTGGCATTAGGCAAAGTCAGGACCTCAAACTTTCCGGTCTGTTCCAAATTTAATTTAGTAATAAATAAAAAGTCCCCTTCGTCGTCAACGACCATAATCTTCTTTTTCTCCATACCCGCCTCCTTACTTTAAGCAATTTTTAAAATCACGGTAACCTTAGTACCTTTACCCACCTGGCTTTGAATATCAATGAGTGCTTTATGCAGGTCGACAATATTCTTACATACGGATAATCCTAAACCTGTCCCGGAGCCAGGCTCCTTAGTAGTAAAGAACGGATCAAAAACTTTGGAAATATTTTCCGCAGGAATACCTGCACCGCTATCTTCGATCTCCACAAATACTACTTTTTCCTGCGGATTAAAAAAATCCATACTACGCTTCCCGATATTTTTGCCTTGCCGGTCAAGTGGAGCCAGATATGTTCGTACAATAAGCTTGCCGCCCTTAGACATCGCCTGAATAGCGTTTAATAAAATATTAATAAAAACCTGCTCGATCTTGCCTTTATCCACTAAAACTTTGGGAAGCCCTTCAGATAACTCTTTAACGATCTGGACTGCATCCTTTACCACAGAATGATGGACTAAAACAAGGGCGTTATCTAAAACGGTATTGATATCGTCCGGTTGAATATTTATTTCGGCCATCCGGGAAAAATCTACCAGCCCGCGGATGATCCGGTCAGCACGCTTAATATTCTCTTTCATTACTAGGAGCACTTCCGGAACATTTTTCTGCCCCGCCGGAAAATTATCCTCCAGGTAATTAACACTTTGCAAAACGATCCCCAGGGGATTTTTTACTTCATGGGCAACGCCGCTGGCAATCCGGCCGACTGCCTCTAATTTTTCAGACTGCACCAGCTGAGCCTGGGTAAATTTAAGCTGCTCGTAGGCATTTTTCAGCTCTGCTTCGGCTTTTTTGCTGGCGGTGATGTCGCGGACCGTCTCAATACCACCGATTGTTTTACCGCTGCCATCGAATAAAAAATGAGCTTTTATCGAAAGGTAGGCGCCTTTGCCGCCGAAGAGGCGCGGAACAAAGCTTTCGGCAGTTAGGTTACTCCCATCGTGCTCAATAATCGATGGGTATCTGCTGGCTACCCCCTCAAGCGGCTTAGAGGTCAGATCGATAATAATCGGCCTTCTTTCTCCGTAAAAAGGCAATGCGTATTCATAATTTCCTTTACCTAACATATCGGCTGCTTTTACTCCGGTCAGCTCCTCGCAAGCTTTATTCCAGGCAATTACCATACCTTGAGCGTCAATAACAAAAGTGGCATCCGGCAGGAAGTTAATGATATCCAGTAACTGCTGCTTGGACTCCTGCAGTAATTTCTCACTTCTTTTACGCGCATCAACCTCATGATTTAAGTTATCAATGGAAGTCGTGGTATTTTGCAGATCCCGGGTCATCTGGTTAAAGCTTGTTGCCAGCTCCCCGATCTCATCTTTAGATTGAACTTCTATCTTTACATCCAAATTACCTTTACTGATCAGTTTGGTAGCATCCCTTAATTTAATTATCGGTTTGGTAATTATTTTTGAAAGCAGGATACCTACGACGATCGCTAAAATAAAACTCAAAAATATAATCAGCAGCGACACCTTCAAACTTTCAATGACAGTCGAATACCCCTCCAGGACCGGCAATTCCACCACCACCGCCCAATTCGGCATGCCCAGAGAAACAAATGTAGACAAAACATAGCTATTATGGATACCCCGGAATACCTGAGCGACAATTTTATTCTGACCGCCTAAAAATTTACGGACTGCCGAAAGCTGGGATAAATTTTCCCCTTTTAAAACCCGGCTGATATCGTTAAAAGCAATCAGGTTACCCTTCCGGTCAACGACATATACCAAACCCTGGCGGCCGACCTTTATGCTCCCGACTAAATCCCACATAAATTTCAGGTTTACTTCAGCCATCAACGAACCTTTAGAATCTCCAAAGATATCTATAACCTGAATACGCATAATTACCATCGGCTCACTGGTAATTTCATCGATATATACCGAACCAACATACATATCCTGTGAGTTATCCTTGAAAATCAATTTATCTTTTCTGTACTGCTCCAGTTGATCGGAGGCTAAAAGTGAGAGGCGGGAAACTCTGAGCAATTCTTTGCCTTGGGCATCCAACAGAAGCAGCTGGCGGAAAGCGGGTTCTAACCCCAGGAGCCTATCCAAAACTAATTTCTGTTTTTCCAGGCTGCCGGCTGATAAATTACCTAGGTTGGCGGCTGCCGACAACAAGCTAAGCTTGCTCTGGATAAAATCTTTAACCGTACCCGCCGCATCATTGGCAATAAATTGCTGCTGCTCAATGATCGCTTGGCGCTGATTTTGGAAATTACCGTAAATGTTTAAGCCGCTGGAGGTCAGAAGGACCACCGAACTAAGCACCAAAAAAGCAGCGGCTAAAGTAATCGTAAGACTGCGAAAATTCATTCTTCCCTTTCCTTTTACAGCTTTAATACGTAATACGCTAACGGATAATTTTGTCTGACTGGCTTAATAAACCCTCGGGAATATTCAGCCCTAACTTTTTGGCGGCCCGGTAATTTATCTGGATGAAATTATCCGCTGAAACAACCGGGATCGATCCGGCCGCGATACCTTTGAATATTTTATCCGCCAAAACCGCAGCTTGCATACCCACCTTAGTATTGATTGTGCTGGCTCCAAAAATAGATTCATAACCATCGATTGACATTGAAGCTCCACCGATAGGCACGCGGTGTTTTTCGGCAAACTTAGCTAAAACTAAAAAATCCTCCGGGGTTACTGCCAAAGGCTCGGCGATCATAAATAAAGCATCTATCCTGCCGCTTGTCTCCCGGGCCTTCTTTTCCAATTCATCCTGAAGTTCTTGCGCATTGGCCGCTGGAATTTCCGTCAAAGTTATACCCAATAACTCAGCTGATTTATATACAACAGCCAACTGGCTGGTGACAATCGGATAATCCCGCTGATAAGCCACCCAAATGTTTTTTGCCTGAGGCAGTATCTCATGCATAATTTCAAAACGCTTAATCGCCAGATCCGGCCCGGGATAACGCACCCCGGTCAGATTGCCTCCCGGCTCCCGCACACTCTTTACCAAGTCCACTCCTTCGATATTAGCATTGGCAAAAACTAAGGGGATATTGGTATTTGCCAGCATCGCCTTAGCCTCTACTGATACCTCTGTAGGAAAAGTAAACACCAAATCGACATTCTTGGCGATAAATTCTTTAAGTATCCGCCTCTCCCCTGCCGGGTCGACATTTGTCTTGCGCAAATCATAAATAATATTCTTGCCTTCAAGATAACCTAACTCCGCCATCTTGGCTTTAAAGCCATCGGCGGTATCAGCAAAAAAATCTACTCCTGAAAGTATCCCTACCAAATATACTTTTTCGGATTTTTTCACGCATCCGTTTGAAAATATTCCGGCAATTAACAATATTACAAAAATTATTTTCCGCCTGAACATATTTTCTATATACGAATATGTCCTAGCCATCGGCTCCTCCTTAACGAATGATCTTTTCCGCTCTATTCAACAGGCTCTCAGGAACTTTTACTCCTGTTGCTTGAGCACTTTTATAATTAATCCACAAATGCGCCACCGGTGTGATTACCGGGATATCCCCAGCCGGAAGGCCATTAAGAATTTTACTGACCAAAATACCCGCCAGCATGCCTTGTTCAATATTGTTGGGAACATAGCTAAATAACGCGCCCATCTCTGCGGTAAACTCCATTCCTCCACCTACAGGTAAACGGTGGTTATTGGCAAATCTCATAATCGCCCCAAACCCATCAGGCGAATGATTCAGATAATCCGGCATAAGAAAAATCGCATCCACGCCCGGATCAGCCAGATTATCTCTTTTTTGCAGAATAAGTTTAAATTCTTCCAAAGTAGAGGCTTTATCTTCTACTAAAATCAGATTGATTACAGAAGCTATATCCCTGACTGCTTCCAGCGCAAAAGGAGTATTCGGGTAGGCAGCGTCATAGACCAAATAAATTCTTTTTGCCTTCGGCATCATTTCGTGCAGGATCTCAAGGCGCTTGGCGGTAAGCTCTTTATTCGGGAAGCGCACACCGGTAATATTACCCCCCGGATGAGATATACTCTCTACTAAATCATTGCCTTCTATGCCGGCCATGGCAAAAACAATCGGAATGTTTGTCCCTCGGAGAACTTTTTTAGCCGTGGCCGCTGTCCCCCCGGGTAAAACAAAGACCAGATCGACATTATCATCAATAAATTTCTTAAGGATCTTTTCTTCATTATCCGGATCCGAGTTGCTGTCCTGCCGGTAATAAATTATATCTTTACCTTCGCTATAGCCTAACTGGGACATTTTAATTTTAAATCCATCAACAATATCGGCAAATGGAGCTGCCCCGCAGATGATGCCGATCCGGTATAAATTTTTACCACCGGAGCAGCCAACCAGAAATGAAGAGATAATTAACAAACTTAAACAAATAATTTTTAGTTTAATCATCTTGCCTATGTTCATATATGTCCAATTCCTTTAATTTTACCGGATAATCTCATCTGCCCTGTTTAACAGGCTTTCAGGTACGTTTAGCCCTAATTGTTTAATCACTTTGTAATTAATCCGCAGGCGTGATTCAGGGGTGGCCACCGGAATGGTGCCGGCGGGCGTGCCTCTTAAAATTTTATCCGCCAAAAATGCAGCCAACCTGCCCTGTTCAGGATTACCGGGGACATAACTAAACATCGCACCGCCGTCTGCAGAAATATCCACTCCTCCGGCCACAGGCAAATTACGGGCATTGGCAAACTGCATCACCGCTGCCAGACCTTCGAAAGAGGCATTGAGGAAATCAGGCATAAGAAAAATAGCATCTATACCGACATCCTTCATCAAAGATCTTCTGTGTAAAGCAAGTTTATACTCCTCCATATTTTTAACCAGGTCCTCAACAAAATCTATACCCAAAGGCACAGCCACTTTACGCAGTGTCTCCACCGCAAAAGGCGCGTTAGGAAAATCCGGGTCATAGATAAGGTAAACCCGCTTGGCAGACGGCACCAGCTCACGCAAAAACTCCAGGCGCTTGGCCGTAGATTCCTTATTCGGAAAACGCACCCCGGTAATATTTGCTCCCGGGCGCAACAAACTTTCTACCAAATCATTACCTTCAATGCCGGCCATGGCAAAGACCACGGGAATATTTTTACCACGGGTCAATGCCTTGGCGGCCATGGCAGCCTCGGTAGGAAATGCAAAGATCAAATCGACTTTATCTTCCGCAAATTTATTGATAATCTTCTGCTGGGCCGCTGGATCCAGGCCGCTCTTCCTGAAATCATAAATAATATTCTTTCCTTCGATATAGCCTAACTCGCTCATCTTGGCTTTAAAACCATCGGCAATATCAGCAAAAGATTCCACATCGCAAATAATGCCGACGCGATAAACCTTGCTTTTTTCTGCACAGCCGCTGAAAAATATGCCGGCACAAAAGAATAGGCAGATTATTAAGAATGATTTGGGGTTAAACGGAGTTTTTTTAAACGTTACCACCTGGGAGAGGCCTCCAATCCTGTATTAAATAACAGCATCGAGTCATTAAGGGTTGGAAAAAATTTAAGTCGGGGCGACAGGACTTGAACCTGTGACCTCAGCGTCCCGAACGCTGCGCTCTACCAAACTGAGCCACGCCCCGTGCAGAAGCACGGCACTGGCGCAAAACAATTAAGCGCCAGGTGCCGTTCATATATACAATCAATGCTTAATTTATTGCGATTAGTATATCAGAAATCTATCGTAAACGCAATAATAGAAAGGATTAAAGTGGATTTCTTTTGGCCAGCATATCAAACTCAATATTCAGCTTAGCCGACGGATGGTAGGAATTCAAAGTAGTATTTTTAAGCGTATGCGGAATAACGCAAACCGTCAAAAGGCATGCCCGGATTTTAGCTAAAGTCAGGCTGACCCCATCAACAGCCACCGATCCCTTAGGCAGGCAATAACGCATAAAAGGCGCCGGCACAGAAATCTCGAACTCAACACTGCCGCAGCATAAAAGTTTCCTGCGTAAAAGGCCCAGGCAATCGATGTGCCCGGAAACAAAATGGCCGCTGACCCGATCCCCTACCCGCAGGCTGCGCTCTAAATTAACCGGACGCCCCACTTGCAATAAATGCAAATTAGTGGTTTTAAGGGTTTGCGGAATAATTTCAAAACTTAAAGCAGCGCCCTTTGCGGCTACAACGGTAAGGCAGACACCGTTTACCGCAATACTATCGCCGATTTTAGTTCCGGCCAGGACCTGATCAGCCGTAAGCTCTAATAAAATTGCTCCTGGCCCCTGCGTTATTCTTTTTACCCGGCCCAGCTCCTCCACGATTCCGGTGAACATCTATTTGATCCTCGCACTAACCAAAATATCTTCACCCAGGCGGCGGATCTTTAAATCCGATAATTTGATTGCCTGGTCAATCCGCTTTACCCCAGTACCCATCACCGAAGAAACCGCCTCTTTGCCTCCGATAATCTTAGGGCTGATAAAAAATAAGATCCGGTCCACCAATTTTTCATCAAAAAGAGAACCGATCAGGGTCCCGCCCCCTTCTACGATAATATTACTAATCTGCATGGCTGCCAGTTTTTTAAAAGCATCGCGTAAATTGATCTGGCCGCTTTTTTCTTTAACTTCAAGTATTCTGGCTTTTTTCTCCAGCTTTTTACGGTTCTCGGTTTCCTGGCCCGGCCGGCTGGCCAAAGTAACGATAATCACCTGGCTATCCCCGGAGAAAATATTGGAATCTTCCGATATGCTCAGGTTGCTGTCCACAATAACTTTAATTAATTTTTTCCGGGAAAACCAGACATTTAAACTGGGATTATCGCGCAGCACCGTATTTACCCCGACCATAATCGCATCATAATCACCGCGCAGGCGGTGGGCAAAAGCACGGGTTTTATCCGAGGTAATCCATTTAGAATCACCGGTACGAGTGGCAATCCTGCCATCTAAAGATTCGGCGACTTTTACCGTAACAAAAGGAATCCTGGCTGTGATATATTTGATAAAGCTTTCATTAATACTTTTTAATTGCTAACCTAAGACCCCTACCCTGACCTTAATATTGCTCTGCTCAAGTAAAGCCACCCCTTTTCCGTTATTTAAAGGGTTCGGGTCGATCATTCCAATGACCACTTCCTTAATTCCGCTGCCAATGATCCGGTTAATACAGGGCGGGGTGCGCCCGCTATGGGTACAGGGCTCAAGGGTGACATATAAAGTGGCGCCTTTTGCTTTTTTGCCTGCCTCATCCAGAGCCACGATCTCGGCATGCGCCAGTCCGGCTTTAGCATGAAAACCTCTGCCGATAATTTTTCCGTTCTTTACCACCAATGCCCCGACTAAAGGATTAGGAGAAGTCTTTCCTTTGGCCTTGAGCGCTAACTTCAGCGCCAGCTGCATATAAGATTCATCTTTTAATCGGTTCATTTTCTAGCCTGCCTTAATTTTTCCACCAGCTCTAAAGGAACCTTGACCATCCCTAATTTTACATCCGGCTTTGCGCTTCCGTGAAAATCCGATCCGCCGGTAACCAGAAGATTCAGCCGTTTAGCCAGATCCGCATAAAAGTTAATCATCGATTGGGAATGCTCAGGGTAATATATTTCAAGACCATCTAAGCCATAGCCGGCAAATTCAGTAATCAGATCATCATTATGCAAAATGTAGGGATGGGCCAAAACCGCTACTCCCCCGGCGCTATGAATTAATCGGATCGCATCCAGCACGCTCAGGCGGAAACCTAAAACATAAGCCGGAGACTTATCCCCGATATATTCCCGGAAAGCTTCGGAGGTCGAACCGACCAAACCGTCCTTAACCAGGGCCCGGGCAATATGCATCCTGCCGACCGTGGCCCGGCCTGAGATTCCAAAAACTGTATCCGGGTTAAGCCTGACTCCTAATTTCCCTAAATTTTCGATAATTTTATACGCCCGTTCAACACGGTTAGACTGCATTAA
>CAZEBD010000041.1:0-10163 GCA_964510625.1 uncultured Planctomycetales bacterium | reverse complement strand
ATACAGGCGCTTATGCCCCATAATCACCGTGGTTAAAACCGAATACTGGTCAAAAGCGAACTGATCCTGCTTTAAAACCGAAAGGCGCTTACCAGGAGCAATGATTACTTCTCCTTTGGAAGAGTCAATCTCTCCGGAAAGGATTTTTAAAAAAGTGGATTTGCCCGAGCCGTTAGCCCCGATTAAGCCGTAACAATTGCCCGGGGAAAATACGATATTTACATTAGTAAAAAGTTTACGCTGCCCGAACTCCAGGGACACGTTGCTTACGGTAACCATAAGTAGTCCTTAATTTATCTTTAACAAGCGGTTTATCTGGAAGGATACTTTAAATGAAGGTTTAAAATTTATAGATCAATTTCCAATAATCCGTATATTCAGCTTCGGATATTTTACTATCTTTATTTTTATCCATTTCTTGAAAATATTTATTAAATTGGCTGGTGGACTCATCAAGGGTAACTTTACCATCCTGGTTAGAATCCGCTAATTTTTGCATATCCGTCTGGTCGGCCTCCAGCTCCTCTGAATCAATATCCTGGCTCCTATCCTTATCCAGCACCTGAAATGACTGAGCCTGATAAGCCTGCATCTCATCGGAAGCAATAAACCCATCCTGATTAATATCTAACTTTTTAAACTCTTGACTAACCACCGGCAGATTAGCACCGTTAGCAAAAAGCGCAGGAGTAACCGAAAAAATAATAAATAAAACCACTAAATTAAATACCCTAACCATGGCCTCTCCTTTTTTTCATTTGCCGATTATTATAACACAAATGCCCATATTGCAGCAAACAAAATCATCCGGTTAAGCTTTAACCAGTAATCCGCGGAACATAAAAAATGCCGCAGCCAGAATACAGATGGCTGCCCATAAATAATCCTTTTTTAGCCCTTCCTTCATGTAAAATACACAAAACGGAACGAACACTGATAAAGTAATTACCTCTTGCAGTATTTTAAGCTGCCCCAGGCTCATCACCTGATGGCCGATGCGGTTAGCCGGAACCTGCAGAAGATATTCAAATAAAGCCACCCCCCAGCTGATAATCGCGGCAATGATCCAGGGCTTGTGATTGAGATTTTTCAAATGGCCATACCAGGCAAAGGTCATAAATACGTTACTGCACACTAACATTAATGTAGTAATAATATACTTATTCATTCCTTTACTCCTTCTTTCCCAAAAAGATTAATAATGCACTGATGATTTCAAGCGGAGCAGGCGGACAGCCCGGAATATGCAATGCCACCGGCAGGATATCTTTTACCGGGCCCTCGAGATAATATGAGCCCTTCAATACTCCCCCGTTTAACGCGCAATCACCCAAAGTAATCACAAATTTAGGTTCCGGCATGGCGGCATAAGTTTTTTTAAGGGCAATAAGCATATTTTTAGATAACGGGCCGGTTACTAAAAGCGCATCGGCATGCCGGGGGGATGCCACAAAGCTTATCCCGAAACGCTGTAAATCATAAATCGGATTGTTGGCAGCGATCAACTCCGACTGGCATGCGCCGCACTCCCCGGAATCCAGCTGCCGAATATACAAAGACCGGCCGAATCTTTTCCGGACCAAATCCCTTAATTGGATTCCTGCGGTTTCGATTTCTTTTGAAAAATCCGGCCCGATTTGCCTGGTGACTATGCCTTTTAGAATTCTGTTTTTAAATATCTGGATCATCTTTTTAAAGGTCGTTGCCCGGATAAGATAGATTAAAACTTTTATTACAAAGCGGAAAATCCGGGATAATATTGCCTAATATCGCGTATGAAAGCCCCTGCCAATTATGAACTGAAGGATCGATGATCTTGCATCTATAGATCAGTCCATCAGGCCCGGTTTTAAGCCAGCACAAAACCGGGCCTCTGGCCCCTTCCACATAGCCCAAGGCGCTTGGCTGCTTTGGCCCGGTATCAGGAGCCCCACCCAAAGAACCGGAAACTCGCAAAACAAACTCTTCGATCAGGCGGCAAGATTCAAAGAATTCGGAAAACCTCAACTCTAATCTTGCCAGCACATCCCCGCCATCATCGGTGGCCATTTTAAATCGAGATTGCTGATGTACCCCGGGAAAATATTTTCTTAAGTCCGTGGGGATCCCCGATGCCCGCGCGGTCAGGCCGACTACCCCCAGATCCCGGGCAGTCTTATTCATTAACGTGCCGGTAGAATCAACCCGGTCCATAAAAGAAACACTGGAGTTTAACATTTTAACTAACTGATTAAAATCATTTTTGATCTTCACAAGAGAATCAAGTAACAGCAATCTCTGGGGCTCTCCGAGATCTAACGCAACTCCTCCGATAAGATTAATCCTTTTAAGATACCGGTTAGAGGCAAGCTTTTGATTTAATTGGAGAATCGCCTCTTTGATCACTGCAGCGTATGCCGCCGGAAAACTAAAGCCGACATCCAGAGCCATGCCGCTGATATCATTAACGTGATTATATAGACGTTCAAGCTCAAGCAACACCCCCCGAAGGAGCGCTGTCTTTTCGCAAACCCGAATACCGGAGATCTTCTCTGCTGCCATCGCAAAAGCAGCGCTATAAGCAAAAGCTGAATCACCGGCAATACACTCTACCAGTTTGATCGCCTCCCCAAAAGTTTTACCTTCCAGGAGCTTTTCTATCCCCCGGTGAGCAAATCCCAGCCGGATCTCTAAATTTATAATCGGCTCACCGGCTGCACTAAAACGGAAATGCCCGGGCCCGATGATACCGGCATGCACCGGCCCAACCGGTACTTCGAAAATACCATTACCATCTACCCGGTTAAATTTATATTCGTTTAAATCCCCCGGAGCCATTACTTTAAAATCTTTACGTAAAGGGAAATTTCCCTGCGGCCAGACCTCATCATGCAAATTCAGGCGCCTTAAATCCGGGTTACCCTGAGGCTTGATGCCAAACATCTCCTGTATCTGGCGCTCAAAGATGATCGCAGAATGCATGCTTTTAGCCAAAGAATCAAAATACGGATTTTCCTGTGGGATATCTATATTCACAATAATCCACTTAGCATATTTTAAACTTACAAACACCGCATAAACCGCAAAGACGCCAGACAAGCTGCGCTGGTCATCGGCAAATAACATCATCACCGGGGAAGGCAGCAGCTTATGCAGCGCAAGGCATGCATCTTTAAAAACCTGCGGGCTGACTTTTATGCGGATTTCATCCCCATAAGGCTGATCTAGTGCTAAAGCGCTAAAATCCGGCAGACTATTTTTTATACCAGAAATAATTTCTGCACCATCCATATCCAATCCCCTCTGATTAATACCAAAGCTATAGCCGCTATACAAATCAATAGGCCTAAAAATAAAAATGCTAATTTACCGCTTAAAGGCTCGCCGGTCACAACCATACCTTTAGGAATATTACCAAAGAACATCTTTCCAAAATGGTTGATGAATGCCCCGAAAATAATCGCCAGAGACAACAGTAATACCGCAGCGATCCAATAAGCGCCTTTGCTAAAAGCCGAGATGAGAATGATCATCTCGCTGAAAAATATCGAAAAAGGCGGAAAACCGCAAAGCGCAAATACCCCTAAAAACATGATTACCCCGCTAAAAGGAAGCACCTTCACTACCCCCCGGATGGCATTCATATTATGCTTTTTATATATACTAACAATATTGCCCGCTCCAAAGAACATCAAAGATTTAGTCAGCGCATGATTAAAAACATGCAGCAGTGCTCCGGCAAAAGCCAGAGGTGTGCCCAGCCCCAAACCAATAGAAATGATCCCGATATGTTCAATACTACTGTAAGCCAGGAGGCGTTTTAAATCCCTTTGCACCAGGATAAACCCGACAGAGACCAATAAAGAAATTATCCCAAAAAGTAACAAGAGATGCGAAAAATACGCAAAACCTACTCCTTTGATCACAATGAGCCCGAATCTTAAAATTGCATAAATCGCAGTTTTCAAGAGCACGCCTGATAAAAGCGCGCTGATCGGAGCCACCGCCTGACTGTGGGCATCCGGCAGCCAGGTGTGCATCGGCGCCAGCCCCGCTTTGGTCCCGTATCCGACTAAAATAAAGATAAAAGCGATCTTAAGAAGATTCTCATCCAGGATGTGGGCAACCGGGACCATATCCGACCAGTTCAGGCTTTTAGAAAGGCCGGAGATCGAAAAGGCATAAGAAAAAAGGACCGTGCCCAGGAGCGCAAAAGTTATCCCCACTGAACAGATGATGATATACTTCCAGGCCGCCTCAACCGAGGCTTTCTTATTGTAAAACCCAACTAAGAATGCCGAAACCAGCGTAGTCATTTCGATGGCCACCCAAAGCATCCCCAAATTATTCACTGCCGGGACAACCAGCATGGAAAAACAGAATAGATTAAAAAGAATATAGTATGTCCGGGCTTTTTTCTCCGAGATCACCCCCTGCTCTATATCTCTGTTGATATAGCCGATCGAATATAGAGCGCAGGCAAAAGCTACTACGGAAATTACCAAAATAAAAAATGCGCTTAAAGTATCCAGGCAGATAAACCCGAAAAATTGCGCGGTACCTGCCGGTAAAGCGATCTGCTTAAAAAGTATAAGGGTGAAAAATAAAACCGCTAAATAGCCCAAACAATTCAATATGCCTAAGGCCTTCTGTTGTTTAATCAATAAACAGGCGATGGTCAAAGCCAGCGGTATTCCTAAAATATAAAATATCGGCATTAAACTATCCTTTTAGGCGCGAAAGCTTGTTCACGTCAATGTGGGTAAAAAATTTGTTGATCCGGTAAACAAAAAATCCCAAGATCAGGACACTGATAAACACATCAAAAAATATAGCGATCTCCACGAAAAACGGCATCCCTCCTGCAATCATCGAAGCCAAAAGAAATATGCCGTTTTCCATCGTCAATAAACCGATGATCTGGGCTAGTGCAGTCATTCTGGTAATCATCAAAAATATACCCGTTAAAATCACCAGGAAAGTAACCGCCAGCGTAATCACTCCCACCGCATTGTGCCAGCCGATCAGGCGCAGAGAAAATACCCAGGATAGATAAGTAAACCCCAAAGCCCATAATAAGGAAAGCTGGGGATTAATAAACAACCCCAGGTCGCCTTCGGCTTTTATCTTTTTGATCGTACGGTATAATAACCGGGGAATGAAAACAACTTTTAAGATAAACAGTAAACCGGCCACTACATACAGCTCTAACTGGCGCTCCTGGATGGCGATAATCAGGGTCGCAGCAAACAGGCAAAAAGATTGATAGCGGAAACCCCTGATCAAAGCCGGAGTCCTTTTGACGATAACCATTAGGTACGTCGAAATTAATACCGCAAATATAATTAAAGCCTGCATATTAAACCCCCAAGATCGCGCAGATTACCGCGATCAATCCTAAAACAAAAGCAAACCCTAAAAAATCAGCGACCCTGAACAAGCGCATTTTGGCCACTGAAACTTCGACTAAAGCTACGGCAATCACGATAATCAAGATCCTGGCCAGGTACCATAAACTCCATAAAAATAAGCCCCCTAAACCGGACAAATCCGGTTCACCGATAGGAAAGACAATTTGCGCAATCAGGAAAAACCAGATCATTTGCTTCAAATGCGCAGCCATTTCAATGATCGCCAGCGGCTTTCCGGAATATTCCAGGAGCATCGCTTCGTGCACCATCGTCAACTCCAGGTGCGTTTCCTGATTATCTACCGGGATACGGCTTGTCTCAGCAAGCATAATTAAAAATAAAGCCAGCGCAGCGATCATCGAAGAAACCGATACCGCATGTATGCCGCTAAAAGAAAATATATTTGTCGATCCAAATTGCAAAAAAATTGAAAATACGACTAAACCCATGGCAGGCTCCACCAGGCTTGAAATAAACATCTCTCTTGATGAACCCATGCCGCAAAAAGAGCTTCCGGTATCTAAAGCCGCCAGAGCCAGAAAGTAACGGCCTAAAGCAAAAATAAAGATCACCGCTAAAAAATCCGATAGCTTGATCAACGGGTTAGGAAAGATGGCTACCGGCACTAATAATGCAACGGTTAATGCTGAAGCAAACACGATAAAAGGCGTAACTCTAAATATCCAGGAAGCAGTTTCTGAGACGACCTGGCCTTTAGAGAATAGTTTGATCAAATTAAAATAAGGCTGCCAGACACTTTGACCCTGCCGCATTCTAAAAATATTCTTAAGCTTTGCGATCAAGCCGCTTAAAAAAGGAGCCACCCCCACAAAAAATATTAACTGCGCTAATATTAAAGTAATTTTCATTGGCTTAGAACTTATCCATAAATATGATTAGGATTAAAATCATGCAAAAAATATACGCCAGATATAAATGGATGCTCCCCGGCTGCATCCTCCTCATAAACTTTGCGCTCCTGATTATAAAACCCAGCAGCGGCTCATATATATATTTCTTAAATACGAAAGTCGTATGCGTTTCATAAGCAAACGATTTCACATGGTAAAACGACTCCCGGATCTTTTGGGTCTTGCGGTAAGGCTGGAGAAAAAAACTAAAAGCTATCCTGAATGGCTTAGAAAATGCCGTCCCGGTATATTCGTTGCGCCCGCTCAATTTATAATAACCGCAATCCCAGGTCTTATAAGCTACCGGCCGGGCGCCTCCGATTAACAAATAAGCGGCAACCGCAACTAATCCGGCGGCAATTAATGCTACCGCAAGCTGGTATGGGCAAAGATAGATGTTTTTAGCTGCTTGGGCCAACAGGGTAAAATTATTCAAAGAAAAGCTCATACTGCCGATATCCAGGTTTAACGCCGCTGCCGCAACTTTAGCCAATAACTTTATTATAAATCCGGCGCCAATCCCAAAAACAACGGCCAGAAGTGAGAGAAAAAACATTCCCGACCTCATCAGTAACGGTACTTCTTTGGCGCTTTCCGGATAATGGCTCCTGGGAAGCCCGAGAAAAATTATCCCAAATGCTTTAACAAAGCAGGCAGCCGCCAGGCCCCCGGTCAAAGCCAGCATTGAAGCACAAAACCCTAAAAAAAGCCTGCCTCCTCCGGTTGCATTAAAGGCTCCCATAAAAAATGCCTGCAGGGTCAACCATTCGCTCACAAAACCATTTAATGGCGGCAGGGCTGAAATCGCCATCGCTCCAACCAAAAAACATACGGCAGTCTGAGGCATTTTCCTGATCAAGCCTCCTAATTTCTCAATATCCCTGGAGCCGGTTGCTTTATAAATGCTGCCGGCGCCTAAAAATAGAAGCCCTTTAAAAATCGCATGATTGATTAAATGGTATAATCCGGCAATCAGGGAGAATACCGCCAAATACGGCATCTTCATGGCGACACAGAGCATAGACAGCCCCACCCCTAAAAGGATGATCCCGATATTTTCTACGCTGGAATATGCCAGGAGCCTTTTAATATCCCGCTCCATAAGCGCATAGATCACTCCCACCAGGCAGGAAATTACCGCCAAAATCAAAATCAGGACCCCCCACCAGGAGGAATTTACACCCAGAATGAATATCACGAACCGGATCAAACCATAAATCGCCGTCTTGATCATTACCCCTGACATAATACTTGAGATATGGCTGGGGGCCTGTGGATGTGCATAAGGCAGCCAGATGTGCAATGGGACAATTCCGGCTTTAGTCCCGAAACCGGCCAAAAGTAATAAAAAAACTATATCTTTGGTTTTGGCCGGCATGGTAAAACAGGCATTCTTGATCGCAATAAAATCAAACGAATGCGCATGGTTATACATGATCAAAAATGCCGCAACCAGAAATGCCGTTCCAATATGTGTCATAATGATATAGATCGCACCGGCCTGGATGGATCTTTCATGCGTGGTATCAAAAACTACCAGAAAATAAGAAACCAGGGACATAAGCTCCCAGGCGACTAGAAAAATAAAGAGATTGCCCACACTGACTACCGCTGCCATCGACAGAACAAAAACTGCCAGAAGCAACCAAGCAAAGATTATTTTGTTATGGGAATACTTGCCTTTTAGATAACCGGCGGAATAAATTGCAGAAGGAAGACAAATAATGCAGATAACCGACAGGAAAAACAAGGAAAACGCATCAAATATGAAAAACTGTTTCGGTAAAAAGTCTGACATCTTAATCCACTAAACCTCTATAAAAAAGAGAAACCTTTGTGAGTAGCCGGTTTTAGCTACGGACAAAGGTTTCTCTTTATTCTTTTGAATCCAGACCCACCTTAAAACTCGGAATATCTTTTATTGCTAATTATCTTATCACTTCTGCCTGATTAATGCAAACTTTTCTTTACGGCTTAAATGCTTAATCGAAGCTTCTTTTTTTAAAGCTTGCGAACGACTTATGGCATTTTCACAATGCATAAGCTTAACCGGTGCTCGGTATTTAGTAAATTTGCAGCCGTTGCCGCTATTATGCTGTTTAAGGCGGCGCTTTAAATCTTTAGTGATCCCGGTATAAAGCAGGCCGTCCTTACATTTAATTATATAAACACTCCAAGGCTTAGCTTTACTTATCGATTCCCCCTGCGATCAGGAGTAACACCAACTCTGCCCTTAGGAGGCAAGTAACCTTCTTTACGTGCTTCTTTAATATCTGCCTTATATGCTTTTTTAGTCTCCTGGATCTCTTTTCTATCCTGGATGCGCTCCTGGACATTTTCACGATGCATCAGGCGCAGCTGCTCTTTAAGCTGATTAGCCTTTGCTTTATCCCCGGCTACCAAAGCCTCCTGAATCTGCTGCTGCAATTGCTGCTCTTCGGTTTTGGCGACCTTAGCGCTTGCTTTTGATTCCAGGACCTCCTCCTTAATCAGCTTACGGTCACTGGCTAACTCCTCTTTCCACCCAGGTGTAGCAGATACTAATGCATCATCAGCCTGTGCCAGGCCAACTCCAAGCCACCACCCACAAAATACAATTAAACCCAACAACAAAAAGCTTTTCTTCATTTTACCCCCTCCCAGGTTAATAATTCTCGGCCAGGACTTCAAAGAACGCCTGCGGATGCTTACAGGCCGGGCATTCGCCAGGCGCCTGGTCTCCTTCAAAGACATAACCGCAATTGGTACAATGCCATTTAATATCAATTTTCTTTTTAAAAACTTCATTATGAGCAAGATTATTGATCAGCTTACGATAACGCGCTTCATGGAATCTTTCAACTTTAGCTACCTGTTCAAAGGAACGCGCTACCTCCGGAAACCCTTCATCATTAGCGATCTTACCGAAATTTGAATAGAGGATCGTCCACTCCTCATTTTCACCGTCAGCTGCCGCCTTTAAATTTTCCAAGGTATCTTTGATTATCCCGGCCGGATAAGTAGCAGTGATTTCTACCTGCCCGCCCTCTAAGTGCTTAAAAAATACTTTAGCATGCTCTTTTTCATTTTCCGCGGTCTCAATAAAGATATTGGCGATCTGCTCAAAACCGGCTTTTTTGGCTACAGAAGCAAAATACGTATAGCGGTTCCTGGCCTGCGACTCTCCGGCAAATGCTTTTAATAAATTTTGTTCGGTCTTAGTCCCTTTAATTGATTTAGCCATCTATGTTCTCCTTTTTATTTCGCTTTACCCTGGTTGGCTACTGCTTCCATTGCTTTTTTTACCTGCTCCGGATCGCCTAAATAATAACTCTTTATGGGCTTTAAATCATCATCCAATTCATAAACTAAAGGTAAACCGGTAGGAATATTTAAACTAACGATCTTCTCCTCGGAAATATTGTCTAAATACATTACCAGTGCCCGCAGTGAATTTCCGTGCGCAGCAACAATCACGCGTTTACCGCTTTTGATCGCAGGCGCGATCGTTTCATGCCAATAGGGCAGGAACCTGGCCACGGTATCCTTAAGGCATTCGGTAAGCGGCAGCTCTTCAGTTGACAGCCCCTTATAACGCGGGTCATTACCCGGATAACGCGGATCGGTTTTTTCTAAAGCCATCGGAGGAATATCATAACTCCTCCTCCAGATCAGCACCTGCTCTTCCCCGTATTTTTTGGCCGTCTCGGATTTATTTAACCCCTGCAGCGCTCCATAATGCCTTTCATTAAGCCTCCAGGAATTATAAACCGGTATCCACATTAAATCCATTCCATCCAGGGTCAGCCATAAAGTACGGATCGCCCTCTTTAAAACTGAAGTATAAGCCGCATCGAAAGAATATCCTTCTTGTTTCAGTAAA
>CAZEBD010000040.1:0-10174 GCA_964510625.1 uncultured Planctomycetales bacterium | reverse complement strand
TGGATTAAAATACTCAAGTTTTATAAAAGAATTTTCTGTTTTATTGGCCTCTAGCAAAAGAATTATTGCTTTAGATAGAGCTGTAAAGCCATATACAAATCTGGTTCAAAGACATTATCTTAGTCAAAGAAGTTTACCGATCCATGATGCGATCCTTAGCTTCGATTTCAGGACAGCATTTAAGCAAAAAACAAAAGCTACTGAGAGATATCAACCGGAATGGCTAAAGACAATCTATGACACAATGAGAAACAGGAAATCTAACCTACAATTTCAGGTGGGTTTCGAAATCTCTTATAAAGATTCAAGAATTATTGGTACTCCTAAGGCAATAAATCTATTTGAGGAATCTTTGTTTGCTCTTAAGCCGATTTTAGACTTAATCTTAAATCGGTGAAAGTATGAAAAAATGCCCCTTTTGTGCTGAAGAAATCCAAGAAGAAGCCATTAAGTGTAAGCATTGTGGTGAGTTTTTAGATCAAAAATCCCTCCAAGAAGCCTCCCTAATTAAGAAAACAGACCGACAAGTTTTTAACGAAGAAGAAGTAGCTGATTATCTACGCGTACCAGTGAAAACTATAAGTGACTGGGTTAAGCGTAAAGCAATGCCTTTCTCGCAGCTTTCAAAGAATAAGGTTGTTTTTCATAAGAGGAGTATAGATAAGTGGATTTCAGAGAATAATATAACCGAATATCAAAGGCTTGTTTTTGAGAAAAAGACCATAGATGATCTTCTGCCAGCTTCCTATAAGCCGGTTACAGAAGATGAGATGTTGATGGATTATGTCAGAGAGCTTCGGGAAAAATATATCCTCAAGCATTGTAAGAAGTATGGGGTAAACGAAGAGGAGCATGCAAAGGGACTAAAAAAGGCATTTTCTACTCTGTCCACAAGAGCCCCAGATAAGACAAGGATTAAATTTGACTGGGATTTCAAGAAAAGGAAATATCATCTTGTTGAAGGTGAGGAAGCATATAAGCAGTATTTAAAGAAAGATAAGGGGTTCGATGGCGTTTTATTTGAAATGACAGTGTTTATGCAGTATCTTTGCGCTTGTTATAAGTGATATGCGGTTTTATAAAGAAGAACGGAGGATCAGATGTTATACGGACAATGGTCGGGAAAGATAACAGGAGATAATAACGCTGATGTAATTCTAAGTATTGACAAATTGAAAGAAAATATGGAAGGAAGCGTTGCGGTATCTCCTACAGATGGGCGTTCTTTCCCGTATATCTTAAGAATAATATTTGATTCGATTAATACGACCACCGGTAGAATAAGTGGCCGTCTTGATAGATTCATTGGTTTTAAAGATGGACAGATAATACTTCCTCAGGTAACTGATAAGCTTGCATTATCAGAGTCTGGTACCATTGAAGGAGTAATTGGGGATGCTGGGAATAGTCTTTCATGTAATTGGCGAACAAGCTTAAAATTTAGAGGAGATGCAAATTTTAAAAGAGTAGCTAGACCCAAAGCTCACCCAATTGAAAGTATTATTACTTGGAAGGTATTTAAAGATAAAATAATTAAATATCAGTCTCAATACGGAAATATTTTATTCCGGGGACAAAAGAATTCCTTAGATCCTCTTACAACCAGATTCCATAGAGCAGGGTGTTGGGATTTATATCGGTTTAATAATGAAAAATTACCAGAACTTTTTGATTATTTAGGAGTGTTAAATAGGACACGATACGTTATGAATAATGACTCAGATTTTGGATCAGCACTACTTCTTGCGCAACATCACGGTTTTCCTACGCCACTTTTAGATTGGACGCTTTCACCATACATTGCAGCATATTTTGCCTTTCGTTTTAAGGATAAAGCAATAACTGGGGTTAAGAGTGTTCGCGTGTTTGCGTTTCATGCTAAACGATGGCAAGATGAAAAACCAGGGCTTGTTCAAGGAGGATTAGTAACTCCGGGGATAACAGTGAAACCTTTGAATATACCTCTAGCTGGAAACCCGAGGGCAGTTGCACAGTGTTCAAGGTCAGTTTTTTCAAATATTGAAAATATCGAGAACGTTTTGCACTGGGCAGAATTTGAGTCTTCAACTGAAACAAATGGGATGCCCCAACCGTGGATTGATTATTTTGATATTAATATTGAAGACCAAGAAGAAGTATTAAAGGATTTAAAGGCGATGAATATAGTAGAAAGAGTCTTATTCCCAGATTTGGATACGATTTGCAAAGAATTAGGAAAAGAATATTTTCAGGAGTATTTTGATAAACATTTTGAATATAAAATATAGAAATTATCCGGTTTTTAAATAAAGACAGTTATTTTGCAATACGATGATTAAGCAATTTAAAAATTTACCAGATATAGATCTTGATTTAACGGTTTTTCGATATCTTACGTTTCCTAAGTTTATATCTATGCTGAGCTATCAGGCATTATGGTTTCCTAAGCTGAATATTCTGCGGGATAAATTCGAGGGAGGGTTGCCATTTCATGCAGAAATAAAAATGAGAGAGCAGAATGAGCAATGGAAAAAAACGTTTAATTCCCCAGAATTCCACGCACAAATAAATAGCTGGCCTGAGACAAACGTACGGGATGGAAGAGAACTAACAGTTGTTAATTGTTGGTTTCTTGGGAGCAACGAGTCTCAGAAAATGTGGGATGAATATGTTAGCAATCCTGAAGGCGTGATAATTAAATCAACTGTTAGAAAATTGATGCAGCATGTTTATACGGATCCGGGCCATTCACAAATCGGGAGAGTTAAATATGTAAAGTTTTCTGAACATACAATGAGTACATACGAAGCTAGCCAAGCTTGGGAAAGAGCGCTTCTTAAGGATAATAAATATAGGCATGAGCAAGAGATTCGGATTATGACCTTTAACTTTAAACATCAGGGGTGTGTTAGTATGGAAGGACGTCCTTATACACCTGAACAGTGTTCAGGGAAAAATATGAATAATTTTGAAAACCCAGGGTTGTATGTTGGCATTAATTTCGTGCAATTAATAGACAAGGTTGTTCTGGCTCAGAATGCCCCGGCATGGTTTGAACATTTAATCCGAAGAATCTTTGAATTATCAAAGTTCAGTATACCCATTGAAAGATCCAAGATTATAACTACTAAAAAGCCCGGGTGGCTTGAAAATTTAAGCAAAACGATGTTTCGAAAAGATATGTGTCACCCTAAAAAGAGGTGACATTGGTTAACTTTCTACTTATCAATAAGTTAGAGAGATATGTCTCTAATAAAAGGTGACAAAAGTGACATAAAATCTATCTCTAATAAGCCGAATTTCTTGATATTTGCCCAATTTCCTATATAATTAGCCTATGTGCATTGAGAGATACAGTTATTACCTATACCAATGCGCGCAGCCAATAAGGGGCCAGGTCTATTTTTTAATCGCTTCAGCTTTAAAAAACGGCCTGGCCCTTTAACTTATTAACTCGTGGAAGATTTAACGGAGGAGGGTTTATGAAACCACCGTATGAATTTAAAAAGTTTTGTTTAGTCTTATTAACGGGCATGCTGACTTTCTCTTTGACAGGCTGTTTGAAAACTGCCCCCAGGGATCAGGTTCAGCTTCAGAAATATTTGATTGCTACCGATGTCTTTACGACTCTTCAGAGGACAGTTGTACCTGCCACAAAACCTGCCAGGGTGATTAACCTGGATGAAATTTCAAAATATGGGAAATACGGCTATGGCAACTGGATTTTTGGTGGTCCTCTTAAAGCAGAAACCCGAACTGATATTATGCCGCCTCTTTATGATGCTTCAGCGGTTGTTAAAAAAACAAAGCTTTTAAACTTTTTTACTATAACCGATATTCATATAACCGATAAAGAATCCCCTAACCAGTTGATTTATCTTCAACGCTTGCATCCTAAATTGCCGGTTGGCGCTTCGCTATATTCAGGAATTATGCTGTATACCACCCAGGTTCTGGATGCCGCTATTCAGACGATAAACGCCCTGCACAAACAAAATCCGTTTGATTTCGGCATCTCTCTGGGGGATACCTGCAATAGCACGCAGTACAACGAACTAAGGTGGTATATCGATGTTCTTGACGGCAAGTCCATTACCCCCAGCTCCGGGGCGCATCTGGGAGCTGGCACCATAGATTATCAGAAGCCTTACCAGGCAGCAGGGCTGGATAAGTCTATTCCCTGGTATCAGGTGCTTGGTAACCACGATCATTTCTGGATGGGTTCAATTCCGGTGGACTATAGCTTTCGAAAGGACCTTCGGCAGTCCTATATTAGCGACGAAGTTTTTGCTACGGCAGATATCCTCACGAATCCTGCAATAATAAATAACCGTGATTACTATATGGGCGTGTTTGATGGCTCGACCCCTTATGGTGATATAAAATACGCCGGGCCTGTGGCAGATTTCAAGATTCCTCCAAAGGTTACCCCTGACTCAAACCGCCGTTCGCTTTTGAGAACGGAGTGGATGAAAGAATTCTTTAACACATCAACAAATCCTCCTGGCCACGGTTTCAACCTGGTTGACGCTAATAATGGTTTTGCTTGTTATAGTTTCGTGCCGAATCCAGCTATACCAATCAAGATTATTGTGCTTGATGACACTCAAAGGGAAGATGATGGTTCTCTGGACATCCATGGACATGGTTTTCTTGACCAGGAGCGATGGGATTGGTTAAAGAAAGAACTTGCCGATGGTGATGCTGCCGGCCAGCTGATGATTATCGCCGCGCACATACCGATAGGCGTAGAAATAACCGCCCCTAAATCTGAAATGGGTTGGTGGACAGATCCTAAAAATGCCGTGACCCTGCCGGATCTGATTGCTGAACTTCAAAACCATCCGAATCTGATCATGTGGATTTCGGGGCATCGTCATTTAAATACAGTTAAGGCATTTATATCACCTGATCCGGTTGGCGCTCCCGAAAAAGGCTTCTGGCAGGTTGAGAGTTCATCGTTAAGAGATTTTCCACAGCAGCTGCGCACTTTTGAGATCTATCTTAATAGTGATGATACAATTTCAATCGCTACGACCAACGTTGATCCGGCAGTTAAAGAGGGGTCGCTTGCTGCGAAGTCGCGAACATGCGCAATTGCGGCAGGGCAGATAGTCGGAGCTGATATCTATGGATTTAATCCTACTAATGACCCGACCATAAAACTAATGCCTACCGGTTCATACAATGCAGAGCTTCTAAAGAAATTGAGCCCTGTGATGCAGGCAAGAATGCAAAAGCTTGGTGCAGTTTTTGCTGCCGATCCGCTGCCTTCTTGGAATAATACTGCGCCTAAGAAAACGATTATCGCTTTTGTTGAGGATGTGACCAACCCCAGCTCGCCGAATTTCGTACCGGTTCAGGAACGTATTGCTACTTTCGATAACGACGGCACTCTTTGGGCGGAGCAACCGGTATATTTTCAGTACTACTTTGCTTTCGAGCGCGTCAAAGCACTCGCCTCGCAGCATCCGGAGTGGGTAAACCAGGAGCCTTTTGCTTCCGTGCTCAAAGGCGACCTGAACTCTGCGCAAGCCTACGGCGATCATGCCCTCATGGACATGTTTATGGCTACGCAGTCAGGAATGACTACCGATCAATTTGAAAAATCTGTTAAGGACTGGATCTCTACCGCCAGACATCCTAAAACCAAGCGGTTATATACAGAGATGGTATACCAGCCTATGCTCGAACTGCTTGTTTATTTACGCGCGAACGGATTCAAAACTTATATTGTCTCCGGTGGCAGCGTTGAGTTCATGCGTCCATGGTCGGAAAGGGTCTATGGTATACCACCTGAACAAGTCATTGGAACCAGCAACAAGATAAAGTTTGAACTTCGCAATGGTATGCCGGTGCTCGTGGAGACTTCTGAGCTTAACTTAGTCGATGATAGAGAAGGTAAACCCGTAGGCATCGAGTCTTATATCGGCCGCCGGCCGGTTGCTGCGTTTGGCAATTCCGATGGGGACCTGCAAATGATGCAATGGACTGCTGCTGGTAGCGGAGCCCGTTTTTGTCTTTATGTACGCCATACCGATGCTCAGCGTGAATGGGCTTATGACCGTCAGTCGGTTATCGGCCGCTTCGACAAAGCTTTCGACGCAGCCTTAGCTAAGGGCTGGACAATTGTAGATATGAAGAACGACTGGAAGATTATCTACGCGAATGATAAGCCTGATTCTTGATATTCGCCCAATTTCCTATATAATTAGCCTATTGGTATTAAGAGAAACAGCTATTAGCTATAGAGCAACGCGCGCAGCTAATTAAACCTCTCCAGCGGCCTTCAATTATGCTCAAAATATCCATTCCCGGGATTAAAAAAACAGACTTAGTGTACATACTAATTATTGTGGTAATCGGTTTTATCGCCAGAATGGCTTATCTGGCGGATTACGCTCATACTGAAGTTTTTCCGATACTCAAAGGATCAGATAGCTATTGTTATTATATCTGGGGTAAGGATATTGCCAGCGGGGATATCTGGGGCAAGGCGGCTTTTTTGAAATGGCCGCTATATGCATATTTTTTAGGCCTGTGGTTTAAGCTGTTGGGCGAGAGCATTGTTTTGATATATGTATTTCAGTTTCTGTTGGGGATAGCCAATGCGCTTTTAATTTATTTTATCGGCCGGAAAATCTTTAGCCGGAGTGCAGGTTTTATTGCGGGGTTACTCTATGTTTGGTACGGCCTGTTTGTTTTTTTTGAAGGGTCACTGATCTATACCCCGGTTTCTCTGTTTCTAAATTCTCTTTTTCTCCTTTATCTATTTTACCTGAAAAATATTTTAAAAAAAATTAATTTTTTCTGGGCGGGCTTGCTTTTAGGAATAGCTATAGCTGCCCAGGCCAATATCCTGATTTTTGGGGTTTTAGCAGCCGTATGCCTTTTGGCTCAAAGCCGGCTGGGGATTAAAATCGCGTCCTTAAATTTCATGGTTTTTCTTTCCGGTCTGCTGATTATTCTCGGCGGGATGACCTTAAGGAATTATCTGGTGGAAAAGGATTTTGTTTTTATTTCCGGCAATGGGGGGATAAACTTTTATTTGGGTAACAGCGCGCAGGCTAACGGCGGATTCTCCCGGGGCCCTTTTCACCCCAGCCAGGATGAGATGTTTATTGAGTCAAGGGCGATGGCCAAAGCCGCCCTGGGTCAAGAGGAGATTAAAACCTCCGCGGTATCGGATTATTGGTATAAAAAGTCCTGCGCCTTCATTAAAAATAACCCCCGCGCTTATTTCCGGCTGCTTGTGCGTAAGTTTTCTTTAATTTTTAACCCGCAAGAATTTGTTTTTGAAACGGAATACCGGCACATTCTTGACAAAATAAAAATCTTTAAGTATATGTTTTCAGACCTGAAACTGATCCTGCCTTTTGCTTGTTTAGGGATGATCCTTGGTTTGGGCATCTTCCGGAAGACCGCCTGGCTGTATCTGGCAGTAATTTCATTTGCTGCCAGCATGATGTTGTTCTTTGTGGCTTCCCGGTACCGCATAGTTATTCTTCCTTTTTTATTTCTTTTCGCCGGCTTTGCGGTATTTTCATTTTGGGAAGTAATAAAAAGTAAAAAACCCCTCAGGTTAGGAATTTATCTGGTTTTGTTAGCGGCGTTTTTTATTTTCTTTAGCAGATTGTCCGCCCCGCGGAAACTTTCTTTGCAACAGGCTGCCGAGGAAAATTTTAACGACCATTTTTATAAAGCGATGCTTTATGATAGTTTAGGCAGATACCCCCAGGAATTAGCAGAGCTTGAGATTGCCGATAAGATCGTTCCCGGCAATGAGAAGGTGGCCTTATCTTACGGTTTGATCCTGGCCCGCCAGGGTGACCTTAAGTCAGCTGAAGGTTATTTTAAAAGGGCAATTGAAATTTCCCCGTTTTATGTCGATGCCTACTATAATTTAGGTTTTGTCTATAATCGGCAGCAGCAGTTCTCTCAGGCAAAGCAAATATTAGAAAAGGCGATTTTTCTTAACCCGGATGATTTAGGCAGCCATTTCGAACTGGGCCGGGCCCAAAAAGCCCTGGGAAAGACCCGGGAAGCGAAAAAGGAGTTTGAGTTTGTTTTAAAAACGATCAGCCGCTGGCGCAAAGATGAGATTGACGTAGTCGGCAAGGAATTAGCCGGTTTAGATTAAGGGCCGGCCGATTTGAATATAGGGATTGACAATATTGTTTTAAAGGATAGACTATCAATTATAAGCAGGTACGTTTTAGTTTTAACCAAGCGAGCCGAACAAAACGGAGGAGATTGGATGAAGACCAGGATAGCTGTTGTTTTGTTGGTTGTTTTACTTCTGCCCGGAACCATATTAGCTATGGATCGGAATAGGAAAATCGAGCCGGTTACCGATGCCCATGCCGTAATGACACACAGTTTATATAATCAAACTTTAAATATGAGCCCGGCGGAAAGAAAACTGGTTTATGTTTCTTATGTGTCCGGTTTTGTGGATGCCATGCAGTTAAATTCTATGAATAACCAGGCGGCCAGTAAATTTCTCGAAGACTGTAAAGATCTGACCCTGGGGGATCTGATTGATATGATGATCAGCTTCAAAGATACAAATCCCCGGTGGCAGGATGTCAATCCGGCGGTAGCCTTAACGGTGGTTGTCCCCAGATTAAAAAATGGCCTATCACCGTTTTCAGATCAGGAATAAAGCCCTGCTTCGTAAAAAATGACTGTTTTAAGATTTACCTTGACAATAGGTTAGTTTGTGTTATATTTTTACTGACAATTAAGTCACAAGGCAAAGATGCCCTTTTTATAAGCCAAGTATTGCTTTTTAAGAAGGGCTTTATTTTTTAAAAGACAGAGACGTCTTCAGCTTGAATAAGCGGAGGCGTCTCTTTTGTTTTTAAGGCAATGTTAATTTTTTTGATACAGCGTGATTAACCTTTAGACAGAAAATGATTGATGAAAAGGCAAAAGCCATAGAAAAAGCGCTCTTGGAGTTGGACCGGATGTTCCTGCGGGAGCAGGAGGGTAGGATCTATCATATTATGCTAGATGCGCTGGATAAATCGTTGATTAAAAATACGCTGGTTGTGACCTTCGGTAATCAGATCAAGGCGGCCAGGCTGTTAGGGATTAATAGGAATACATTACGTGCCAAAATTAAAAAGTTGGGTATTTCAGTGGATGAGGTAAAAACGTGAAAGCACAAGGGTTATACAATCCGGAATTCGAACATGATGCCTGCGGGGTAGGGTTTGTCTGTAATATCAAAGGCCGGCCTTCAAACACTATTGTCCAGCAGGGCATAGAAGTTTTACACCGCCTGGCGCATCGGGGGGCGGTGGGGGCGGATCCGAAAACCGGAGACGGAGCAGGTATTCTAATCCAGATGCCGCATGAATTTTTTAAAAAAGTTACCCGGCAAAGTGGTATTGACCTGCCGGATCCGGGGGCTTACGGGAGCGGGCTGATATTTTTACCCCCCGACGCTAAGGAGCGTAAATCCTGCCGGGAGGCGTTTCAGCGGGTAATTCAGGAACAGGGGCAGGTATTTTTAGGCTGGCGTCAGGTGCCCATTGATAATTCCGGGATCGGAGAGGGGGCCAAAAGTAAACAGCCGGTTTTTGAGCAGATTTTTATCGGCCGCAGCCAGGAGATCACCGATCCGCTTGCTTTTGAGCGCCGGCTTTATTGCATCCGGAAGCAAGTTGAAAATATTATTTTGCATTCAGAAATAAAAGAAAAAGATTATTTTTATATCACTAACATTTCCTGCCGCACGCTAGTTTATAAAGGTCTGCTCATGCCGGAGCAGATCGACAATTTTTTCCTGGACCTAAAAGATAAGAGTATTAAGAGCTCCCTATGCCTGGTGCATTCACGATATTCTACGAATACTTTTCCCACCTGGCGCCTGGCGCAGCCTTTTAGATTCCTGGCGCATAACGGAGAGATCAATACTTTACGGGGGAATATTAACGGGGTGCGTTCCCGCGAAAGGTTATTAGCCAGTGAATTATTCGGCACGGATATTGAAAAGCTAAAACCGGTAATTGTCCAAGGAGGAAGCGATTCGGCTGCCTTGGATAATTTTTTTGAGCTTTTGGTTTTATCCGGGCGCTCCCTTGAGCATGCGATGATGATGTTGATTCCGGCGGCCTGGGAGCACGACCAGAGGATGAGCCGGGAGTTGAAAGATTTTTACAAATACCATGCTTGTTTTATGGAGCCT
>CAZEBD010000039.1:2961-10404 GCA_964510625.1 uncultured Planctomycetales bacterium | reverse complement strand
CACCGCTGGTGGCCTGGACATGAAAAACTCCTTGAGCCATTTCCATAATCGTAACATCTAAGGTACCTCCGCCCAAATCAAAAACCATTATTTTTTGTTCCTTACCCGCTTTTTCCAGGCCATAAGCCAAACAGGCAGCCGTAGGTTCATTGATAATCCTTAAGACTTTTAAACCTGCGATTTCACCGGCATCCTTGGTTGCCTGGCGCTGGTTATCATCAAAATACGCAGGACACGTAATTACCACCTCTTCTACTTTATCTCCCAAATAAGCTTCCGCATCCTGCTTGATTTTCTGCAGGATAAAAGCAGAGATCTGCTGAGGAGTATATTCTTTACCGTGGGCCTTAAATTTAAAATCCGTGCCCATTTTACGCTTAGCTGCCTGGATCGTCCCTTCAGCATTAATCGCTGCCTGGCGCCTGGCCGGCTCGCCGACTAAACGCTGCCCGTCTTTAGTAAAAGCTACATAAGACGGAAAAGCTTTTCCTGAAGCAACCCCGGCACCTTCAGCCGAAGGAATAATCACCGGACGGCCGCCTTCCATTACTGCTGCTGCTGAGTTTGATGTTCCTAAGTCAATTCCGATTACTTTAGCCATTTTAAGCCCTCCTATTATTATTTTTTAGAAGTTTTTACCTTAGCGGTTCTTAACACCCGCCCATGAATCAGATATCCTTTTTGCAACTCTTCAATAATCGTGTGTTCCGGCAGCTCTTTATTTTCCACCTGCATCAAAGCTTCGTGGAAACACGGATCGAAAATTTTTCCTTCAGCCTCAATCGGCTTGACCCCGTGGTTCTTGAGCAATTCATATAAGTGCGCTAAAATCATTTCGATCCCTTTTACAAAAGCCGACAGGTCATCATTACCGGCTTGCGCCAATTCTACCGTGCGCTCTAAATCATCCAGGACATTAAGCAGGTCCAGAAGCAGGCCTTCATTGGCAAATTTAATAAAATCCTGCTTTTCCCTTTCTAAGCGTTTGCGGGTATTTTCCAGGTCTGCCTGGTTACGCAGCATCTTATCATAGCTGTCCCTGCCTGCTTTTACCTCTTCCAAAAGCCCCAGATACTCGGCTTCTTTTAAAGTAATAACCTTTTCTTCTTTTTTAAGGCTATCCTTATGATGATGCCCCTGCTCTTCCTTTTGAGTATTTTTATGTTCTTCCATTTCTCTAAAACTCCTCCAGAATCTGGTTTAAGACTTCAGAGATATATTCGATGGTCGGAATAACATGGTTATACTCCATGCGCATCGGCCCTAAAACTGCTAACCGTCCCTGCGGCTGGTTCCTGAGATTAAAAGCGGCAACCACTAATGAACAATTCTCCATTCCCGGAAAGCCCAGCTCACTGCCGATATAAACCTTGACCTTACCGGAAAAATCCCGGTTGATCAGGTCCAGAAGCCTTTCTTTATCCTCCATCAATCTCACCAACAGTCGGATCTTATCGGCATCTTTAAATTCCGGCTGATCCAATATGCGGCTGATGCCTTTATAGAACAACTTATCCTGCTGCTGCAGGAATGAAACCAACCCGGCATAATGCGTAATTTCAGAAATAACCTCACTGGTATTCTCCAGCGTATCATCTAAGCGGCGGATCTTCCTTTTACAATCATTAAGGATACGCTGCTTTTCCTCATCCAGAAGCTCCATCTGCTGAATAAGAAAATCCACATAATAACGGAACCCCTTATCCGTAGGGATCCTCCCCCCGGAAGTATAAGGATGCTTCAGGTATCCCGATTCATCAAGCTCGGAGAATATGTTTCTGATGGTAGCTGAACTTAAATCAAATTCTTCAGCAATATCATCAGAGGCCACCGGAAGCGCATTCTTGATATAGCGGTTGATCGCTGAATTCAGCACCTGCTTCCTGCGGGAGTTATAATCTACTTTACGCACCTTGTTTGCCCTCATTTCCAGACTTGATACTTTACAATAGGCTGTAATTTTAACACAATCTGATATTTTGTCAACAGAATTAGCACTTAAATAAGCAGAGTGCTAACTATATCCCAAAAAAAATTTATCCCTCCTTTCCTAAAATTATCTTGATTCCGTGGATATTCACCCTTTTCTCGGTCATCAGATAATGCACATACTCCAGGCGCTTAAGGTCTTTAAACGAATAAAGCCGGTTCTTTTTGCCCAAGCGTTTAGGTTTAACCACTCCGGCCTTATCCAGCTGCCGTAAAGTCCAGACCGGAATATCCACCAGCTTACAGACTACCCCGATCACATATACCGGTTCCTCGGGAGAAATTTTTAAGCCGTAAACAGGCATCTTTGCCTCCAGCGGAATAACTTTAACACAACTAACTGCACTTGTCAAGTAAAATAATTATTTTTGTTAGGTAATCTAATAGATAATTTCAATCCCTTTTTCCTGGCTAAGTCTATTGAACAACGCGCGCGGCAGCTCTAAATCGATATGTATCCCATTTTGTAAATAATCGATTTTCTTTATCCCGGCCTGCCGGTAAAGCAAGTCAACCAAATCCATGCGCGCATGCGGCAGAAGGAGTTTCGCGCTGATCAAAAGGCCGGAGAAAAAACCGGCGATCTTAGCAACCAGAGTATCCAGATTTTCCCCGGTTTTAGCAGATAACATAACCGGCTCCGGAAATTTTTTGATGGAAACATCCAGCCAGCTGCGATCGGCGACTAAATCAATTTTATTCAATACCGTAATCATCGGCTTATCCTGGGCCCCCAATTCCCCCAGCACATCCAATACTGCCTGGTTGAGCAGCTCAAAACGCGCATCAGATGCGTCAATCACATGGATTAATAAATCCGCCTCGGCCACCTCCTCTAAAGTCGCCTTAAACGCTTCAATCAGCCCGTGCGGAAGATTATGCAGAAACCCGACAGTATCAGAAACAACGATCTTCTGCCCGCTGGATAGCTGCAGATTTTTAGAAAGCGGGTCCAGGGTAGTAAACAATTTTTCCGAGACCGGTTGCATGGAAGCAGTAAGCAGGTTCAATAAAGTAGATTTGCCGGCGGAGGTGTAGCCCACCAAGGCTACCGTAGGCAGATTATTGCTTTTCCTTTTTTTACGCAATGACCTCCGGTGCATCCGGGTGTTTGTCAGCTCCTGCTTTAATTTATCAACCCTTCTTCTGGCCTGCCTGCGGTCAAGCTCTAATTTTGTTTCACCCGGCCCGCGGGTGCCGATCCCGCCGCCTAAATTTGAAAGCACGATTCCTTTACCGATCAGGCGCGGTAATAAATATTCTAACTGCGCCAGCTCTACCTGCATTTTTCCTTCCGGGCTTCTGGCCCGGCGGCTGAAAATATCTAAGATTAACTGGGTACGGTCGATAGTTTTTTTACCGAAGGCTTTTTCCAGGTTGCGTTTTTGAGTGCCGCTTAAGTCATGGCTGAAAATTACCGCATCCGCCTGCTCTTCATTAACCAGATAAGCGATCTCCTCCACTTTGCCCTTACCGATCAGATAAGCGCTTGTGGCATGCGGGCAGATACAAATTACATTTGCCAACACCTGGATGCTGGTAGAAGCAGCCAGCTCCTCTAATTCAGCAGAAATATCCTGGATCTGCCAATCCTGGCTTTCGGTTTTTAATTGAACCGTAACTAAGATAGCTTTTTCCATAATTTAATAGCAATTTGCGCTGGTGAATCTTTCTGAGTCAGTTTAACCCACTGGATTCGCTTATCCTTCCTGAACCAGGTAAGTTGGCGTTTGGCATAATGGCGGCTGTTGCGCTGAATGAGGCGTTTTGCTTCCGCCAGAGGATATGCGCCGGCCAAATATCCTTTTAACTCATTGATCCCGATAGCATATTTAGCGGTCAGGCTTAATTTAGATTTAAGCAAGCGGCTGACTTCTCTGACCAGCCCCTGCCTGAACATCTTATCCACGCGCTGGTCTATTTTTTTATAAAGGAGTTCCCGTTTTATATTTAACCCAAAAATTTTTATCGAATACCCAGGGCCCAAACCCGCCCGTTTTTTCTGCAATTGCGAGATCAATTTGCCGGTTTTTAAATATACTTCCAAAGCACGGATGATCCTTCTTAAATCATGGGGATGTATCTTTTTTGCCGCAGCCGGATCAACTTTTTGCAATCTACGATAAAGGTAGGGCCGGCCTTTAAGCTCTGCCTGTTTTTCCAATCTGGCCCGGATGATCTTATCCTGCGGCACTGACGGGAATAGCCCGTCGACAATCGCTGAATAATAAAGCCCGCTGCCGCCGACAAATAACGGAACCCTGCCCTGACGATAAAGTTTATTGCAGACGGATAATGCCTGGCGGCGGTATTTAGCTGCATCATATTGGCGGCGGGGGCTTAAGCAGTCGACAAGATGATGCTTTACTGCTTTTTTCTGCGCCGGAGTTACCTGCGAAGTCAGAATATCCATCCTGCGGTATACCTGCATAGAGTCGCAGGAAATGATCTGGGCATTGATTTTTCGGGCCAACCGTATGGCGCAGGCCGATTTTCCGATTCCGGTAGGCCCCAGGAGAAAGATTATTTTCTTTTTCGGAATCATTACAACGGACAGACTTTGGTTTGAAAACCGTCTCGGGAAAGTTTGTTTTCTAAATCCAGGGCTTCTTTTTGAGATTTAAATTTTCCGACTTTGACCCGGTAACCCGTACCGGAATTTTCAATATAAGCCGGATACCCCCTGCTTAATAATGTATCCCTGAAATTATTGGCATTACTATTATTGGCAAAAAAACCCACCTGCACGGTATATTCACCGGAAGGCCCCTGGTTATCCGGCAGCTGGCAGCGTTCCACTAAGGGATTAACCGGGGCAATCCCTTTGGTCACCCTTAATTCCGGGCTCAAAGGAAAATCTTTTCTTAGCTTAAATAAGTAATCATTAGCCTTCTGATGGTTGCCTCTTTGAGACTCCAACTGGCTTAGGCGGTATAATACCGCCGGCTTCTGGCGGCTGCTGCCTTCGGCAAGCAGTTGATTATAGATATCTTCGGCCTGCTGAAACTGGCCGGCGACCAAATAAGTATCCCCCATTCCTAAGCTTGCCGCTTCCTTAAATTTACTATTGGGGTTGTTTAAGACCCGGCGGAAACTGGCTTGCGCTAAATCTAATTTTGACTCCTTAAGATAACTTACTCCTAAGATATAATTTAATTCATCCAGGCTTCCTAAATGCAGCCCTCCGGCCTCAGGAGCGCCCTCAAAAATAACCCGACGGTAATTGCCCTGCAGAAAATCGGTTTTTAAAGACTCCATATCCAGCGCCCAGCAAAAACCCGGAAAAACCAGGCCAACACAGAAAATAATAATGAATTTAAATTTTGGCATCTTTATGCCTGCTCCTTAGCTTTCTGGAGATCGCCCTTTGCAGGTCCAGGGCCTTTTTATGCCTGGCTTCGATTTCGCCGGGTTTAAGCAGCCCGGCGATATTGGCCGCTTGCGTACCCGGCCGGGGTGAATATTTAAAAATATAAGCAGCATTAAACCCGGCCTCTTTGATCAGGGCGCAGGTCTGCTTAAAATCCTCATCAGTTTCGGTGGGGAAACCTACGATAATATCCGTAGTCAGATGCCCACCTTTAACAATCTTACGATAAGAATCAATTAAAGCCAAGTAATCTTTTACGCTATAGCCCCGGTTCATCAGCTTCAGGATTCTCTCCGAGCCTGACTGTAAAGGCAGATGCAGGCGTTTGGCCAGCTTATCCAGGTTGCGTATGGATTTAAAAAGATCAATACCGGCATCTTTAGGATGCGAGGTAAAAAAATCAAATTCTTTTAAACCTTCCAGGCGGTTAACCTCACCAAGAAGTTTAGTAAAGCCGCTCTCTCCATCCCGATAGGCATTAACATTCTGCCCAAGCAAGGTCAGCTTGGTTATCCCCTGGCCGATCGCCTCCCGGATTTCAGTGAGTATATCCTTAAGTTTACGGTGGCGCAGCGCTTTGCGCACATAAGGCACAATGCAATATGAACAAAAATTAGAACAGCCTTCGGAGATGACTATATGCGCATGCGGTTTATCCTGATAGAAACCAGTATGATAAATTTCTTCCGGACGGCCAAGGCTATCTACCTCCCAGATTTTGCGCTGGAGCAAATCTTTAAAAGTCAGTTTATTCAGGATTTCCGGAAGCTTATGGATATCCTGCGGCCCCACTACGAAGCTGATACTCTCATCCCGCGCAAAAGCCTTTTCTTTATAATTCTGGGCCATACACCCCACTAAACCGATGATCTTTGAGCCTTTATAGCTGCCGATCAAGCTCCAGATCCGGTCTTCGGCATGCTTGCGCACCGAGCAGGTATTAAAAATAATAATCCCGGCATCCCGGTCGGTATCTGCAATCCTATACCCGGCATTCTGCAGCAGGCCGCAGATTACTTCAGAATCCCTGATATTCATCTGACAGCCGAAAGTCCTTATAAAAACTTTTTTATTTGCTTTCATTTTTCCGCCACAACCAGCATTTCGAAATCATCAGTAGTCAGCTTGTCGTTTCTTGAGTATGCCCCAAGCTTGGCGCCAAAGATGTCGATTTTCTTAAACCCGAGCGTCTTTAAAAGCCAGTTTATCTCGCTGGGCACGTAATAACGCTCATTACACTTAAGTTCACTTTTATTGCCGGAATCATCCTCAAACACAGCAGTGTTATGATCGCGGAAAGTCATCAGATCAAAGGAGCACTCCTTACACTGGGATTGGCCATCTTTGTGCGCCGACTTATAGAAGTCATTGACAGAATGAAATAGTGGGAACAATCCGTTTAATGCGGTGAAAATAAGCTTGCTTTTATTTTTAAGCGCTTTTGCTGCATTCTTAAGGATCTCAAAATTCATCTGGTCTGTTTCCATAAGAGAAAACCCGCCTTCGCACAGCATAATCGCCAGATCAAATTCACCGTTAAAAGATAGATTGCGCGCATCTTGTATCTGGAAATCGATAGCCACCCCTGCCGCTTGCGCTTTTTCCCTTGCCCTTTTTATCTGATTTTTAGACAGGTCAACTCCGGTAACGCTATATCCCCTTTTTGCCAGTTCGATCGCGTGTCGGCCGGTACCGCAACCAATATCTAATATCTTTAGGGTTTTATCCTGTTTTATCTCTTGTTCAATAAAAGCACACTCTCCCGCAGTGCCCTGAACAAAACATTCTTTGTCATATTTGTGGGAGTAATTTTCGAATAATGACTCATACCATTGTTTCATTTTGATAAGATCCTTTCTTTTTATTCGCAAGCTTGCCCTGAATGCGGCGTATTTTTAAAGGCCACCTTTACTTTGCTTTGGTATCTTTCGGTAAACTTTATTATATCGTTCATCATAACAACCGCCTGGACCGGGTGTTTACCCACCGCAGACTCTGCCGAGAGCATAACAAAATCAGTTCCGTCGATGATGGCATTTGCTACATCCGTTATTTCAGCTCGCGTGGGTCTGGGATTTCGTATC
>CAZEBD010000039.1:0-2951 GCA_964510625.1 uncultured Planctomycetales bacterium | reverse complement strand
CGTCGGCCTGAGATTCTCAGTCATACTCTCAAGCATCTGTGTTGCGGTAATAACAAACTTTCCGGCGCGGTTACATTTCTTTATGATCATCTTTTGAATTATCGGGATTTCATAAATTGGCAGCGATACACCCATATCTCCGCGCGCGATCATAATACCGTCTGAAACCTTGATTATTTCATCGATGTTTTCTATGCCTTCCCGATTTTCTATCTTCGCAATTACCTGGCACCTCGAACCCGGCTTAAACAATTTTCTTAGGTCTAAAATATCCTTTTTAGTGCGCACAAATGACTGCGCGATATATTCAACCCCCTGCTTTTCGCAGAAAGATATATCTTGTATATCCTTCTGGCTTATACCGCCAAACTCAAGTCTTGCCTCCGGAATATTAACACCCTTATGCTCTTTGAGTAATCCGCCGGCTATTACCTTGGCTTTGAGCCTGTTTTTAGTTCTACCAACCACCTCCAGAGAGATATTTCCGTCATCAATAAATACCTGGCAGCCATTCTTAATACTCTTCAACGGCCCCTGATAATCAAAAGGCACTGATTTCTGCGATCCTTTTAACTTTTGCTGGGTAAGCCATAAAATCTGGGATTTTTTAAGCTCCAGCGGAGCAGTAAGCTCCCCGATTCTTATACGGTGCCCCTGAAGGTCCCCGAGGATCTTTATGTTTCGGCGATATTTCTGGTTCAAAACCCGGGTGAGCTTTATTTTATGAAGCAGTTCCTGTTCCTTACCATGCGAGAAGTTCAGACGGACAACATCCATTCCCGCACGCATCATCTTCCTGATTACCGCCTGGCTTGATGATGCCGGGCCCAGCGTAGCGATTATCTTGGCCTTAACCATATAATTCCTTTTTTCGATTATAAATCACCGGCCTTCTTTAAGCTCTTCATCCATCAGAATTAAACCTGCTTTTTTATCAAATCCAAACTCCATCTTTAAAACAAACTCTTTAAGCCTTGCTGCTTTTTCTTTTCGCTCTTCATAAGTGCTCCCCGACTCATCCGTCCAACGCAGAGATAAATCCGTTTCAGGCAAAGTTATTTTATATTTTTCATGCTGCTGTTCAAGAAGAGAACCGGGGGTCAGATAACAAGGATGAATATTGGCGATTTGGTCAATAAAAACCACGTTTTTTTCCAAAAAACTCAAAGTTGCATTAAAATCATCTTCACCTTCACCCGGAAACCCGACAATGATATTCAGATGGTTCTTAATCCCGGCCTTAAAACTTTCGGCTAATGATCTTTGAGCGTCTTGGACATCAAAAGGCTTATTCATTTTTTTCAGGATTTTATCCGACCCGCTTTCAACCCCGAAACGCAGCAAAATGCAGCCGGCTTGCTTCATCTTCTCAAACAAGCCGGAAAGATGTTTTTTTCTGACCATAAAATTAGCAATCCAGTTAATCTTGATCCGCCTGGCAATCACCAGATCGCAGAATCTCAACAATTCTTTCTCGCAGCCATTAACCGCCAGATCCACAAATTCAAAATTAAAAAAATTGTTTTCCCGAAGATGGTAGCTGATCTCCGCCAGGACATTCTCGGCACTCCGGTATCGGTATTGCGGCCAGACCACCCAATCATTACAAAAAGCACACCGGCGGGAGCAACCCCGGCTCATCAATACCGGTAACCGGTTATTTCTATATCTGGCCAGCTCAAATTCCCGGAAGTCCGGAAAAGGGACCTGATTTAAGTCTTTTATCGGCCGGGCATAAAGCAATGTCTTTTTATTTTCATCTTCCTCAATATAATAGGCACTGCTTTTCTTTTTAATAATCCCGTCCTGGCTGTAGGCTTTGAATAATTCGCATAAAGCCGCTTCGGCTTCTCCGACAAAATAGATATCCACCAGCCCCGGAGGCACCAGATCCCTCTCCCCTTTTATCGAGCATGCCGGCCCTCCGAAAAAAATATTCTTTTGCGGATTTATCTCCTTAATCATCTTAATTATTTCAATAACCAAACGGAGATTAGACCGGAAAACCGAAAAACCGATTATTTGATCATTTTTTCCGGCGAGATACCCGGCCCAATCACGCAGCTGGGGCAACAAATCCGGTAAAATATGCTGTGTAAAATAATCCTGATCCATCCAACATGCCAATTTGGAAGGATGCCAGTAATTTCTGAGCCGGATGTCAGCATTATCAAAGATCCTGGTATTTAAGTCCAATACTTCAGCATGGATACCGTTTTCCCTCAGGTAACCAGATATAAGGGCAATTCCTATCGGAGGAAAGTGTATGTCAAAGCATGGGCACATCACCAAAAGCATTTTTTTCATAGATTCTATCTGATTAAAAAAAATAATCCCCCCGCCATGATTAATGACGGGGGGATTAATGCCGCTAAACAAATAACCAATACATTATTTCTTCTTTAATTTATCCACTAAATCAGCAACAAATCTACCTGCGATATCCTTGCAGCCTAAACCAAAAGCCAAGGCCAGGCCTAACCCCAGAGATCCTAAGATAATCGAAATCGTCAATTGGGTTATCTGGATACCGATTTGCAGTTGCTCTAAGGAAACAAAGATCGCAAAAGCCATAACAACCGTCTCAACAACCTGAGCCAATAGCTTGCTTTGGCTGAGCCCGGCGTTATTGGCCGCAGTCTGAACGATATTCTTCAACAAGGTTGAAATAAACATCCCTAAGATCAGGATAAACAAAGCGGCAATGACATTCGGGATAAACAGCACAACTTTATTCAACAGGTCAGCGGCAATGGTTAACCCGATAGAATTAACTGCAACCATAAAGGTTACCAAAAGGCCTAACCAATAACAAATCCCCGCAATCAAATCAGAGATGGTATAATTTAAACCACCTTTGTTTAATAACTTATCCAGCTCAATCTTACTGGATAGCTCATTAATCTTAGCTGCTTTAAGAGTCTTGCCGACCACAGCCCTGATCAGCTTGG
>CAZEBD010000038.1:10003-10454 GCA_964510625.1 uncultured Planctomycetales bacterium | reverse complement strand
TTTTTACCTAAGCTCAGCGATCCTCTGCCGTTTGATTTGCGCAGCCGCCATAACTTGCTAAATCTGGCGCAGAGTTTATTAAATATCCATTTTCCGCAAAGCTTCGACCGGCAGCAAGAAGCCCATACCCGTTTAAGTTTTGAAGAGTTCTTTATTTTCCAGTTACCCCTGGTTTTAAGAAAGCTTAACCGCAAAGAAAGAACCGGCATTCAGCATCAGATTGAAGGCAGGCTGACAGAGGATTTTATTTCTGCGCTACCTTTTACGCTTACTGCCGCCCAACAAAAAGTTTTAGCGGAAATTAAAGCCGATATGGGTTCGGCTCAAGCTATGCAGCGGCTCCTGCAGGGGGATGTGGGCTCAGGAAAGACAGTAGTGGCTACATTGGCTTGTTTGAGCGCGGTGCAAAGCGGGCATCAGGCAGCCTTTATGGCTCCCACCGAAATATTGG
>CAZEBD010000038.1:7256-9993 GCA_964510625.1 uncultured Planctomycetales bacterium | reverse complement strand
CCGGCAGCATTATGAAAAAATATCCGCTCAATTAGAGACGTTAACTTTTAAAGGCCGTAAATTACGTTTAGGGTTATTGACCGGTCAGGATAAGGATAAGCAAAAAATATATCAGGATATTCAGGGTGGCTTGATTGATTTAGTCATCGGCACGCATGCCTTATTGCAGGAGGACCTGAATTTCAGGAGCCTGAGCTTTATTGTGATCGACGAGCAGCATAAATTCGGGGTCGGCCAGCGCGCGCTCCTGCCCAAGAAAGGCAATTATCCGGATGTCTTGATTATGACGGCGACCCCTATCCCGCGCACCTTAGCGATCACTCTTTACGGCGATTTAGATATATCGGTAATCAGCGAATTGCCCGGCGGGCGCCTGCCGATAAAAACTTTACGGTTCCAACATAGCCAAAGCCAAAAGGCTTATGATTTGGTTAAGGAGGAATTAAAACAAGGTCGCCAGGCTTATATTATTTATCCGGTGATCGAAGAGTCATACGCTTTAGATGTTGCCGGAGCGAAGAAAATGTTTGGCGAGTTAAAAAGCACGGTATTTAAAGAGTTCCGTTTAGGGCTGATCCACGGTAAGCTCAAAAGCCAGCAGCAAAATGATCAGATGCTTAAATTTAAGAATAAACAGACCGACCTGTTGGTGGCTACCACAATTTTAGAGGTGGGTATTGACATTTCTAATGCTACCTGTATGATTATCGCTTCAGCCGAGCGTTTTGGTTTAAGCCAATTACATCAATTGCGCGGTAGGATCGGCAGGGGCAGGCTTCAGTCATACTGTATTTTGATCGCTGAGAGCCGTACCCCGGATGCAGAAGCCCGTCTGAATGCGATGGTGGCATCCAATGATGGTTTTCATATCGCCGAAGAAGATCTGAGGATCAGGGGGCCGGGAGAATTCTTTGGTATGCGCCAGCATGGGTTGGCTGAGCTAAAAATCGCCAATCCCCTTATGCAGATGCAATTGCTAAAAAGTGCCCGGGAAGAGGCGATTCGCTTGCTCGGACAGGATAATCATCTGGCTGAACGTTCGCATCAGCTGTTAAAGGCAAAGCTGCTTGAGAGATTTCCGGAGTATGAGAAGCTGATGTTAGTAGGGTGAGGGAAACGCCACCTTTTTTACTGAATTTAATATGCGCATAACTACAGGAAAATACCGTAACCGTAAACTACATATGCCTCAGGGTATCCGTCCGACCCAGGATAAGGTGCGCAAGGCAATTTTTGATATATTGGGGGATATCAGTGGATTGACCTTTTTAGAGCTTTACGCCGGCAGCGGCGCAGTAGGTTTTGAGGCGCTTTCCCGGGGGGTATCTGAGCTGGTCCTGGTAGAATCTAACCGGGATTCAGTAATCGCGATTAAAAAGAATATCGCCCTGCTTGGCGCCACTGAATGCACCCTTTTTCACCTGGAAGCGGAGAAGGCGGTCAAGTTGCTTTCCTTAGATAAGAAGAGCTTTAATATTCTGTTCTTTGACCCGCCATATAATAAGGATGACGGAAAAAAAATCTTGCAAACCCTGGAGGGTTATGATATATTAGCGCCTTATGGTTTAGCCGTAGTCCAGCATTCTAAGGCCCAACTGCTGCCTAAAGATACCTTAAATTTAAGCTTGATCAAAGAAGCTAAGTATGGCGATACTTGGCTTTCCATTTTTAGAAAAAAAGAGTAATCAGAGGTTAAATTAATGTGCCAAACTGCCCTATATCCCGGAACTTTTGATCCGGTAACTAACGGCCATATCGATCTGATTAACCGCGCCCATGAGATTTTTCACGATGTGATCGTGGCGGTGGCGCATAATCCGCATAAAGCTCCGCTTTTTAGCGTCGAAGAAAGAATGGATATGCTTAAAAAAGCGGTTGCCGGGATGGACGGAGTCACGGTTACAAATTTTGACGGGCTGGTCGTGGATTTTGCGCATAAAAAGAAGGCCAAAGTATTGATCCGGGGGTTAAGGATGCTTTCGGATTTTGAGTACGAATTCCAGATGGCCTTAACTAACCGCAAGCTTTCCAGCGACATTGAGACGATCTTTCTGATGCCGCATGAGTCTTATAGTTATCTATCCGCCAAACTGATGAAGGAGGCAGCGGCGCTGGGGGCAGATTTATCCAGCTTTGTCCCGGATTTTGTGGCGCAGGCCTTGCAGAAGAAATTACGTAAGAAGAAGTGAAGATAATTATCAATCAGGTCCCTTCAGAGGGCTTGCATTTAGTCGAAGAGATTAAACCGGAAGCGCTGGATCTGGAGACTGCGCTGATCAGGTTCCGCTCTCCGATCAGGCTTACGGGGCACGTAACCCGGATCACCAATGCGCTCTGTGTAGATTTAAATATTCACGGAACGATCTTTGCCGATTGTTCCCGCTGTTTGGCCGAATTTGAGTGGGTATTTGATAAAGATCTGCAGCTGCATTATCCTTTAGAAAGCAGCGATGTTTTTATCGATTTAGATCCCGAGGTAAGAGAAGAAATAATATTAGAATACCCCATCAAACCCTTGTGCAAAGTTGATTGTCAGGGGCTTTGTTTAAAATGCGGTAAAAACAAAAACGAAGGAGGATGTAACTGTGCCATTACCTAAACGTAGACATTCAGCTCAGCGCGGCCGTAAACGCCGCACACATTGGAAGATCAAGGCGGCTAATCTGACCCCTTGTCCGCAATGCAAACAATTGAAGCTTCCGCATAAGGTCTGCCTGGTTTGTGGATATTATGACGG
>CAZEBD010000038.1:0-7156 GCA_964510625.1 uncultured Planctomycetales bacterium | reverse complement strand
CCGGATGTAGTAATCGCCGGCAGCCTGGCTGCGGTCAAAGAGTATGGTGTTGAGGTGATTTTAGTCGGTGATGAGCCCCGGATCCGCGCCCTTTTAAATAAAGCTAAATATACCGGTGACCGGATCACTATCCGGCATACCACCGAAATTATTGAGATGTGTGAACCGGCGGCCAATAGCGTGCGCCGCAAAAGAAACTCTTCGATCGTTGTCGGCCTGGAGATGGTTAATGAGGGCAAGGCGGACGCATTCTTTAGCGCCGGCAACACCGGAGCGGTAGTCTGCGCAGCGACCTTAGAGCTGAGGCTTTTAGCCGGTATCGAGCGGGCAGGTATCGGTATAGTTACCCCGACTTTAAAAGGAAATTCCCTGATTATCGATGTCGGCGCCAATATTGACCCTAAGCCTACGCAATTACTGCAATACGGGATCATGGCGGATGCTTATTGTAAAAATATTCTGAATAAACCTAATCCTACCGTCGGGTTGTTGAATATCGGAGAAGAAGAGAAAAAAGGCACGGATTTTATCCGCGAAGCGTACGGGTTGCTGGAAAAGAATAAATTAAATTTCATTGGCAACATAGAAGGTAAAGACCTTCTTAGCGGTAAATGCGACATCATTGTCTGCGATGGTTTTGTAGGTAATGTGGCCCTGAAGGTTTTAGAAAGTGCAGCCGAGGCAATGCAGAAATTTCTGAAGCGCCACCTTTTAAGCACTATTTGGGGAAAGATCGGCCTGATCTTTATGATGCCCAGCTTAAAGAAATTCAAGAAAGAGATTGATTACGCCGAATATGGCGGAGCGCTTTTATTAGGGGTCAATGGCGTGGTGATCATCGGCCATGGCCGCTCTAACCTCAAGGCGATTAAGAACGCCATCCGCGTAGCCAAAGAAGAAGTAGAACGCCAAGTCAACGCCAAAATCCTGGAAGCAATCAAATGAAAAAAGTCGGTATTATCGGGGTAGGCGAATACCTGCCGGAAAAGATTTTAACTAACGCCGACCTTGAGAAGATGGTGGATACTTCGGATGAGTGGATCACCAGCCGCACCGGGATCAAGGAAAGGCATATTGTTTCAGGCGGGCAGGCTGCTTCGGATTTAGCCATTCTTGCCGCCCAGCAGGCATTAGTTAACGCTAAGCTTAAAGCTGAAGATTTAGACCTGATCATTGTAGCCACGATTACCGGTGATATGCCATTTCCGTCGACTGCTTCCATCGTCCAGGATAAATTAGGCGCAAAAAAAGCTGCTTGTTTTGATATTTCAGCTGCTTGCGCCGGGTTTGTTTATGGAATTTCCATCGCCCAGCAGTATATCGCATGTGGCACTTATCAGAACGCCTTAGTCATCGGTACCGAGGTTTTGTCCTCGGTCACGGATTGGAAAGACCGCAATACCTGCGTATTGTTCGGCGATGGAGCGGGCGCGGTAATTTTAGCGCCGGTAGCTAAAGGCGGGATTATTTCTACGTATTTAGGCTGCGATGGCTCCAAAGCCGGTATTTTGAATATGCCGGCCGGCGGCTCGCGCAATCCAGCAACCCTTGAGACGGTGCAAAGCCGCCAGCATTTCCTGAAAATGGCGGGTAATGAGTTGTTCAAGATCGCCGTCAATACCATGACCCGTGCCGCTGAAACCGTACTGGCGCAGGCCAAGATGACTTTTGCCGATGTGGATCTGATTATTCCGCATCAGGCTAACTCGCGTATTATTATGGCGGTGGCTAAGAAACTGGGGATTCCCGAAGAAAAAGTCTATCTTAATATTGAAAGATGCGGCAATATGTCCAGTGCTTCTACGGTTACCGCGCTGGTTGAAGCGGTGCAGGAAGGGAAGGTCAAGCCGGGAGATATTATTCTTCTGGATGCATTCGGAGCGGGCCTGGTCTGGGGCGCCTGCATTATTGAATGGTAGGCTATCTTTTTGCCGGCCAGGGCAGCCAGTATGTCGGCATGGGGAAGGATTTATTTGAATCTTTTCCGCAGGCTAAATCGGTTTTTGAAAAAGCAGATGAGGTCTTAGGTTTTTCCCTGAGCGGGCTTTGTTTTAACGGGCCGCTTGAAGAATTGACCAAAACCAATAATTGCCAGCCGGCGATTGTAACGATGTCGATTGCCTGTTGGCAGGCGTTTTTAAGTAAAAACCCCAAGGCCGATGGGTATATGGCGGGTTTAAGCCTTGGTGAATATTCGGCTTTAGTGGCTGCCGGTGCAATCAGTTTTGAAGATGCGGTTTACTTAGTCCGCCGGCGCGGACAGTTTATGGAAGAGGAAGCGGCGCTGCATCCGGGTAAGATGCTTTCGGTGATCGGCCTGGATTTAGCAAAGGTAAAAGAGGTCTGCGCCCAAACCCAGGCAGAGGTAGCTAATATTAACTGCCCCGGCCAGATCGTCATCTCAGGATCTCCTGAAACCATTGCCCGGGCGCAGGTGTTGGCTAAAGAAAATGGCGCTAAACTTGCTGTGATCTTAGAGGTTAGTGGTGCGTTTCATTCTTCTTTTATGCAGGGGGCTTGCCAAAAGTTAGCCAAAGAGTTAGAAAAGATAAAGATCGTTTCCCCTAAGTTTCCGGTAATTTGTAATGTTACGGCTAAACCGGTTAAAACGCCCCAGGAGATAAAGCAAAATTTAATCCAGCAGGTTGCTGCCGGTGTTCTTTGGGAGGATTCTATGAGGTTTATTTTATCCCAGGGAACGGTTAACTTTATGGAGTTTGGGCCGGGTAAAGTCCTTAAAGGCCTGATGCGGCGCATTGATAGTAATGCGCAGGTCGTTAATATAGAGAAAAGTACGGATATTGCGTAGGAATAGTTAAGGGGGATAAAGATGAGATTAAAGGATAAAGTAGCTTTGATTACCGGTGGGGCAAGAGGGATCGGTAAAGCGATTGCGATGGTTTTTGCCCGGGAAGGGGCAGACATTGCGGTTGCTGATGTCAACCTGGAAATTGCTCAGCAAACCGCCTCGGAAATCGAGAGTTTAGGCAGGCGCGCGATGGCAATTGTTATGGATGTAACTAACTTCGACGCGGTCGAGGATGGCCTAAACAAAATTCTTGACAAAATGGGAAAGGTTGATATATTAGTTAACAACGCTGGGATTACTAAAGACAATCTTTTACTAAGAATGTCCCAGGCAGATTGGGATGCGGTGATAAATGTCAACTTAAAAGGGACATTTAACTGTATTAAAGCCGTATCCAGGCCGATGATCAAACAAAGAAGCGGCAGAATCATTAGTATCGCTTCGATTATCGGTTTAATGGGTAACCCGGGCCAGGCCAATTATGCCGCTTCAAAAGCCGGGATCATTGCTCTTACCAAAACCGTAGCAAAAGAATTAGCCAGCCGCAATGTTAATGCCAACGCGGTAGCCCCGGGGTTTATTCAGACCGAAATGACGGCAAAACTCCCCGAAGAATTAAAAAAGAAGATGCTTGAAGCTATTCCGTTGGGTAAACTGGGCACACCTGAAGACGTAGCTAACTTATGTTTATTCCTGGCATCGGATGAGTCCAGCTATATCACCGGCCAAACGATTACAATCGATGGCGGCATGGTTATGGCGTAAAGAAAATAAAGGAGGATGAAAGAATGGCATCACATGAGAAAGTAAAGTCAATTATCGCAGAACAGTTAGGCGTAAAACCTGAAGAGGTAACTCCTGAGGCATCATTCGTTGATGATTTAGGGGCGGATTCTTTGGACACCGTAGAATTAGTTATGGCTTTAGAGGAAGAGTTTGGTGTTGAAATTCCTGATGAGGATGCGGAGAAAATAGCTACTGTTGGCGACGCCATCAAATATATTGATGAGAAAAGCGCCAAATAAATTATAATTAACAAGAAATAACCAATTTACCCCGCAATTTTGCTTCCGCGGGGTAAATTTGTAATAGTCTGACTATGAAAAAAAGAGTAGTGATAACCGGTTTAGGGGTAATCAGCCCGGTCGGTAACGACACGGACAGCTTCTGGAACTCTTTGGTTGAAGGTAAAGGCGGGGTGGGGGCAACAGCCGGTTTTGATGCGTCGGCTTTTGATTCCCGTATCTCCGCTGAAGTCAGAGACTTTGACCCGACCCGGTATGGAATTTCTCTGAAAGAGATCAAGCGTACGGCAAAATTCGTGCAATATGCTGTAGCCGCCTCAAAACAGGCAATCGAATCCAGCGGCCTTGATTTAGAGAAAGAAGACCGGGACAGGATCGGGGTAATCATCGGTTCTGGTATCGGCAGCCTGCATACTATTGAAGAAGAGCATAAGATTTTATTGAGCAGAGGCCCTTCACGTCTTTCTCCTTTTTTAATCCCGATGTTAATTGTCAATGAAGCAGCCGGTTTGGTGGGTATTGTTCATGGATTAAGGGGCCCGAACACCTGCATTGCCACGGCTTGCGCGTCAGGATCACACGCTATCGGTGATGCGTACCGGACGATTCTTTACGGGGATGCCGATATTATGGTTTGCGGAGGCACGGAGGCCTGCGTTGTGCCTACTGCGGTAGGCGGATTCTGCGCATTAAGGGCGCTTTCTACCCGGAATGATGCTCCGGAAAAAGCCTCACGGCCGTTTGACCGGGACCGCGACGGTTTTATTATGGCCGAAGGCTGTGGATTGGTAGTTTTAGAGGCTTTAGAACATGCGCAAAAGAGAAATGCTCCGATCATTGCCGAGATCGTCGGATTTGGCTGGACCTGCGATGCCTACCATATTACCGCCCCTGACCCTGACGGCAGAGGCGCGGCCGCAGCCATGACCTTGGCGTTAAAAGATGCACAAATGAATCCTGAAGAGATTACCTATATTAATGCCCATGGTACGTCCACAAAACTTAATGATAAAATTGAAACCTTATCGATGAAAAAGGCATTTGGCCAGCATAGCAAAAAGGTAATGGTGTCTTCGACTAAATCGGTCACCGGACACCTGTTGGGTGCAGCCGGCGGCGTGGAATTTCTGGCTTGTTGCCTGGCAATTAAAGACGGAGTTGTTCCCCCTACCATCAATTATGAACATCCTGATCCGGAGTGTGACCTGGATTACGTGCCTAATACCGCGCGTAAACTTCAGGTCAGCGCCTGCATGTCTAATTCTCTTGGTTTTGGCGGACACAACGCCTCTCTGATTGTAAAAAAATATAAATAATTACATCTTATTTCTATCATGGGTTATACGATAGCAGAAAAAATTTTATTGAGCCATTGCGGCCAAAAAACCATTAAGCCCGGTGAATTTATCCAGGCGGATGTGGATGTAGCTTTGGCTAATGATATCACTGCGCCCTTAGCCATCGCGGAGTTTAAGAAATCGGGATTTAAGGAAGTTTTTAATAAGAATAAGATTGTTCTGGTCCCGGATCATTTCGCCCCGGCCAAAGACTTAAAAAGCGCCAACCAGTGTAAGATTTTGGCGAATTTCGCCCGGGAGCAGAAGATCAGGAATTATTTTGAGGTGGGGCAGATGGGGATTGAACATGCTCTGCTGCCAGAGGCCGGGATTGTCATGCCGGGAGATTTAATTATCGGAGCAGATTCCCATACCTGCACCTACGGAGCTTTGGGGGCATATGCCACCGGGATGGGTTCGACAGATTTAGCCCGTGCCTATATTGACGGTAAATGCTGGTTAAAAGTTCCGGCATCCTATAAATTTATATATAAAGGTAAGCTGAATAAGTGGGTGGGTGGAAAAGATCTGATTCTTTATACCATCGGTAAGATCGGAGTGGATGGGGCATTATATAAGGTAATGGAATTCTGCGGCCCGGTAATTAAAAAATTAGGCATGGATGACCGTTTTTCGATGAGTAATATGGCGATTGAGGCCGGGGCCAGGGCTGGGTTGATCCAACCGGATGGAATTACCAGGAAATTTGTCGCCGGGCATAAGCGTAAGCCAAAATTCTATTATTCAGATCCGGATGCGGCTTATGAAAAGACCTATGAGTGGGATGTTACGGATTTAGAGCCGGTGGTGGCCTGCCCGCATCTGCCCAGTAATGTTAAGCCGGTCAGCCAATTGAAAGAGGTTAAGGTTGATCAGGTAGTTATCGGTTCATGCACTAACGGCCGGATCTCGGATTTAAGGATTGCCGCCAAACTTTTAAAAGGCAAAAAAGCCGCCCGGGGGGTAAAGCTGATTGTTTTTCCGGCGACCCAGAAAATATATTTACAGGCAGTAAAAGAAGGCCTGGCTGAAATTTTTGTCCAAGCCGGAGGGGTTTTTTCAACGCCGACCTGCGGCCCATGCCTGGGCGGGCATATGGGGATTTTAGCCGAAGGAGAGGTAGCGATTGCTACCACTAACCGGAATTTTCTGGGCAGGATGGGCAGCCCGAAATCATTTGTTTATTTATCTAATCCGGCGGTTGCCGCAGCCAGCGCAATTACCGGAAAAATTACGCATCCGGGTAAAATTAAATGATTATTAAAGGCAAGGTACATAAATTTAGCGATGATATCAATACCGATGATATTATCGCGGCAAAATACTTAGTCTCTACCGATGCTCTTGAACTGGGTAAACATTGTATGGAAACGATTAACCCCAGTTTTTCGCAAGAGGTCAGCCCCGGGGATATTATCGTTGCCGGCAGGAATTTTGGCTGCGGCTCAAGCCGGGAGCATGCGCCTTTGGCAATTAAAGGCTGCGGGGTAGCCGCGGTGATTGCCTCGAGTTTTGCGGCGATCTTTTTCAGAAATGCCATCAATATCGGGTTGCCGTTTCTGGAATCGCCCGATGTGGACAAGATCAATAACGGGGATATGATTGAGATCGACCTATCTAGCGGGATAATTAAAAATTTAACGCAAAATACAAATTACAAAACACAGGCCTTTCCGGAGTTTTTGCAGCAGATTGTAGAGAGCGGCGGCCTGATTAATTGGGTAAAGTCCCTGCCTTCGGCAGGAATTCGCTAAATAATAAATTAGAGGAGCTTGAGCATGCATAAAATTGCAGTAATTCCCGGCGACGGGACGGGTCCAGAGGTAGTCAATGAAGGTTTAAAAGTTATGGCGGCAGCCGCAAAAAAATTCGGTTTTGCTTATGAAACTAAAGAATTTGATTTCAGCGGAAAAAGATATTTAGCTACCGGCAAGTTAGTCGATGACCAAGATGTGGCTGAATTAAAGAAATATAATGCCATTTAC
>CAZEBD010000037.1:4015-10456 GCA_964510625.1 uncultured Planctomycetales bacterium | reverse complement strand
AAAACCTTGGGCGACTGGGAGGCCGAGCAATATTTTACTCAATGGTTGAATATGTATTTAGTCGATGCATTAGAAGTTGAAAGCGAAGAACAAGTCCACCCCTTTACCTTATTTTTCTCAGGTTACACCGAGACTCCATTTTTAAAGTTTAGAAATGTTCGTGGTAAGTATGATTTATATTTGATCAACCTTGAATCAAGCTATGCTGCGGAGAAGTTTTTATATTTTAAGGAAATGTTACCAGCTGAATGGAATGATTATGCTAATAGATTGATTATTCAGAAAGCAAAGCCATCGGCTAATATCAGTGCGGCTGATAAGCAGAATTTGCTTAATATTAGAACTAACCTTGATGAAACAGTTGTCGTTGTATCTAGAATCTTAGAAATCAATAATAAGATAGCTAGAGATAAAGTATTGAACTGGATGGTTGGTTCTCAGGTGAATGATTTGGATTCTTTAGTGAGCAGGGGTTCTGCTGGGGCTTTACGCGGTACAGTATGCATAGAGAGTAAATTCACCCGCGTTAAAAAGGCTTATTCAAAACAGTGGCAGTATTTTATCGAAAAATTGACTAAAGGTAAAACAGTTTCAGTATCCGATAAAGAGTTATTATTGGCCGTTAAAACTACCGCTGTTTGCACAAGAGATACATTATATCAGTTAGGCGTACTGGATATTGATCATTTATTGGAGGAATGGGTAAATTATAGGACCGAGAATTATTATAAGACCATTTTAACTTATATTCATGCATTACGCACCAGATATATGTTTATGGCATTAAGATTCCACCCTGAGTTGGGAAAGAGTCCAGAAAGACTTAAAGACTGGATAAATGAGCATGTACAAATAATAGCATACTACATGGGTGGTGATGATACTTTCTTTGAGTTTAGAAATGATATGCTTGATATTTGGAGAAGAAATCAAGGAAACGGCGGCGTTTGGTCTTCCGATGCTAACGTCAATGGTATCGTTTTGGCTACTCCGACTAATCCAGGCAATGTAGTTTTGATAAATAATGCAGGATTCCCGCTTAATCCTACCAAGACTAACGGTCAGGCACAGAGGGCGCCTTATGCCCAACACGATTTGGCATTCCTTCTTGACGTAGGTCACCGCGGAACAATCGGTGATATATGGGGCTTACCAAATGAGTTGAGGAGATTTGAAGATCCTAAGGTAGCAGGCCTTTCTTTTGACTATGCTATTTATGGAGAGAACTGGGGTGCAGTTACTAAGGGAGCAGCTTTGTCAGAATTAGGCTGGAATGGCATAATTAGAGCAGTAAAAGATTTAGTTGATTCTGATGGTAACTTTGGGAAAGTAATCCTACGTCTAAGCTTATTGGACGCAGGAAGAGAATATGTTAGTGAAGATACCCCCATGTCAAACTCGGCCATTAGAGATGGTTTAAAATATCAATATACACATAAAATGAGAATACTCCAGTCGGCAGAAAAGACCTTATTCGAAGCCAACTCTTTTATTAACCGTTTCGGTGCTGCCGTTATAGATATGTTGCTTGGCGTGCCTTATCAGGAGTTTATTAGAAGTACCAAGACGCATTGGACTAAGAAAATTGGGTCGCTCTTTAGCATGGATTTCTACTTTAATAAGCAGTGGATTATTTGGACAAATATCGCTATGTTCGCCGGAGCATTCTTATTGCCCTGGAATATTTACGCTTTCTTTATTCTGCCTTATATATTCATTACCTTATCCTTCATTTTTTCTCAGTCCATCAATGCTACTGCTCAAAGAGTTCATGAAAATAGGTACGGTCCAGTTAAAGGGTTCCTTACTTTTTTACAGTATTTCCCGCTTTATCTTTTCTTCTACACTACTTTTATTCCGCTCCACTCTAAGAAGATAAAAGAGGGCTTGAATAAACAGGGTGATTTTAGTCTTACTCCCCGGTCCAGCGATACTGTCCGCCACAGCGCAGCAGAGGTTTATAAAGATTTCAGGCCTGCAGTTAAATTGGGTTTTGTTCTAGTTCTGGTTTTATTAGCATCACCATACCACCCGCTTGCCATCGCAGTAAATATTTTCTTTATATTAATGGCTTTTAGTTGGTGGTTAAGCCCGTTCCTATTTAATTATCATCCTGATATGGCAAAAAGAATATTGTTCGGTATTGGCGGTGCGTTACAGATGACCTTTGGTTGGGGCTATATTAACTCTTTTAATAAAGAAAGGGAGCTAGTATTAGGAGTAATCCCGGATTATTTTGTATCTTTTTGGAAGTTTATGATTAATAAGATTAATAGAATAAGATTTAGCGTTCTTCTTTTAAGTAAAGTCGGAGAATATAAAGATATAATTAGCCGACAGGCACATAATCCTATTAACCAGGCTGCTAAAGAAGCTTTGGCTACCGCAGAAATGATTTGGAATGGGTTAAACGCAAAACAAAAGAAACTAATAGGTTTTAGAATGAATGCTGCTGACCAGAATTTATTAACAAGGTGTTTTTATTTCGAAGTAGCTAAAAAAATTAAGCCCATAGCATCTGCCGGGCCAGTCCTTCCTCAGCAGGTTGGTCCTGCTCCTGATAATGGTAATCCTAACCAAAACCCGGGTCAGGATGCGGCTTTGAGTCAAAATATAGTATCGCCAAGAGCCGAGTTTACCCCAACTGCAGAACTGCAGAGCCAGATTGTTGATTTAATAGCTAAGAACGGAATTAGTGAAATTGTTACCATTGCCTTTGATCGCGGTAGCAAAGAAACTCAGGTATTCAAAGTGGCTTTACCTAAAATAGAGCCGAATGAAACTAATTTGAAATTATTAGGTAGCTATGTAGTGATCGAGCTTTACAACCGCGCAGGTATTTATGGAGCAGAAAGAATTCTGATCAATGCTTCTAATCAAATATTCAATGGTATCCGTGAAATATTCAATGCTCCGGTTGATGGCAATAATACTAAGGGATATCATTCAATCGGTAATTATTTCGAGATAGTTTATGGAGTAAAATTTGAATTCATCCAAGCCTCCTTGAATATAATCAATCGCCTTCCTAAGGTAGAAACTAAAGTTGCTACGCAAGTCAATCCTAAATCTGGCTATATTATCGGAGTCGATATCGGCAAATCTGATGTCAAGTCAGTAGCTGCTAAAGACGGAGAAGTTGTAGCATCCGATAGGTTTGACTGGTCGCCTGAAATACTCGATGACACCCAAAAGCATATTGCAGCTATACGTAAGTCTATAGCAACAGTTTTAAAAAAATCAGGGTTTAAAACAATAGGTGCCATCGGTATATCCATTAATTTAGCAGTTAACAATAACAAGCCAACAGGAACAGGCCCGGTATTGAATGGCGTAACCGTAAATGGCGAATATACCGAAGAGAGATTTAAGCAGGATTTCCACAATCTTGCTGTGACCTTGAGCGAAGAATTTAATGCCCCCGTATTTATTTTAAATGATGGCGATGCCGCAGCAGTCCAGGTGTCTGTAGATATGGAATTACCCAATACCGTAGCTTTAAGTTTAGGTTCAGGCTTAGCTGGTGGTTTTGTAAATAGAGATAATTTGGTAACTGATTGGCTCACTGAAATGGGTAATGTAATTATTGATTTAGCTACTGATGCCGTAGGGCATTCTTTTTCTAAAGTCAAGGGTGCATCCCAACAGTATCTTTCTCAAAGATCGGTTTTTAGATTAGCCGAGAAGTTTGGTTTAGAATTGGAAGGTGAAACCGAAGCTGCTAAATTAAGACACGCTCAAAAATTATTTAATGAAGGCAACGATGAGGAGAAAACAAAAGCCAAGGCTATTTTCAAAGAGATTGCTTTATATATCGCTACTTTTGCCCAGGTAACAAAAGCGATTTTAGGGGAGGAAAATGTAATACTTTTTGGCCGCGTGACTGAAAATGAATCCGGAAAGTTCATGTTAGAGGAAGCAAGAAGAATAGCAAAAGAGAATAATGTTGGTGTTAATATTACTTTCCCGGAGATCCCAGGGTTAACTAAAGAGCAGGAAGAATTAATTCAGACACATGGCCAAGCTATCGGCGCAGCTTACTATGCCTCACAGAAGATTACCCAGGCTCCGGAAGCACCTTCTAAAAAGCAGCTTTTTGTCTTCGGCGGGCCGGATGGAGTGCTTATTCCTTACGACCGATTCCGTCACACAGGGTTTAAGGATAGTATTGTAAAAGATGCCTTTATCGAGCTTTTATCTCAAGGGCAAGACGTAGTAATTATCAGTAACCAGCGTTATTATGATGATGCTGAAACCGGAGAGTACGGCCTTGAGTCTAGATTGATCAAATATATCCCAGCTAAACTAAGACAACACGTTACTATTTATGCATCCTCGGGCACCCATAAAATTACATTTAATGCCAGAGGCATGGTATTGACCAAAAATGACTACAATTCTTCTACCTTTATCCCTGAAGGTATTGTCAAAGAAATCTCCGCGAGATTAGAAAAATTAGCAAAAGAGTACTGGCAGGAATATCAGTCTGATGCTTCTACGTGGCGTAATACCTACCCCGCTTTTGCCTTTAAGGAGCCGGAGGTTATCGTGCATAGGGATAATACAGACAAAGCATATTCTGTCAGTATGCTTTATTTACCTTCACGTAATCTGATCGGCCACAACTTAGAGGAAGGCGAAGCTTCTTTGAGAGAGATTTATTTAGAAAAGATTATCCAAATTCTTAAAGCTTATAATCCTCTTTTCTGGGAAGATTACACTGCTTATGAGGGAGGTACCACTACTATAGATATCAGAAAGCGCCATACCGGTAAAGACCATGCTTTGGTGGATTATATTTTAGAGCATAATATTAATCCTGGAGAAGTAACTATTTTCGGTAACTTGGAGTCTTATTCAGACGATAGGCCTTTTGGTGCTGTAGAAGGAGTCAGAAGATTGACCAATGATATTAATCCCAATGTAGTAGAAGGTTTTGAACATATCGGAAGAGGATTGGGTAGTGTTTACTTCTTCATCAAAGGGTTGGTTGCCGGTAAGGATATTGATTCTCTTATGGCAGAAAAGAATCCTTCGCTCCAAGCTGCCTTGACATATCTTGAAAACACAAAACATAAGGCCGACTATGAATTACTTTATAGAATTTACCATGATTTTCATCTGACATATGTTGATTATCCTTCCTGGACCGCCTTAACCATTAAGGCTATGGGAATAGCAGTAGGATCTGATTTATATAACGCTTTACAGGAAGTTATGAAGGAATATTCCAAGCGCCAGACCGCTGAAACATATTTTAAGTCTGTGGATAGAGTATTTGACGCCCACAACGGATTAGATTTTATTAAATTCTATGCTGCAGTTGATCCCAGAGTTGCCAGGTCTTTGAATGTGTTATTCAGAATCTACTCTAAGCAGGGCAAAACCGTAAATGACTTAAGAAATGATGCCAAAACTGCTGCAGATGCAACTAAACTGACAATTTCCAGGGTTCTGGCCGGTTACTTCCAGGATAGCCATTATCTAAGGTATAAAAAGAATATGTTTGAAGGTAAATCTTCTCGTGCTCCTCCTAAGGTAGCCTACTTAGGTGGTGGTGGAAAAGCCACTACTACCTTGCTAAGCAAGATGATTGAAAAGGGTTTAAATAGACTTGCCTGCATTATTTCTTCTTCCGATGATGGCGGTTCAAGCTGGAAGGTAATGGAGAGTTTATTTAATAAATTAGGTATCTACTTTATCCCTCCTGGAGATGCTGCCGGATTAGCGATATTCCTGAGCAATGATAATTTCAAGATCTTTACTACCTTCTGGGCAGAGTCTGAGAAAGATAAGTTGCCTAATTATATTACTACTAAAGGTAGAATTAAAGCCTCCGAATTATCGCCTAAATGGGAAGGTAGAATTGAAGAAGTATTAGATGTTTTAAGCGATCCTGCCAAGCTTACCGAAGTAGAAGGAGTCTTACCTGGAAAAGCCAAAATCGAAAAATCCAAAGATGCCATTGCCTTCTTTGCTAGTCTGTTAAACTTAGGGGAATTATTAGATAGAGAATTAATAAATAATCAAATTCTTGATCTTGGAAAAGATGAACAGTCTACTGCTAACCTCATGGTTATCGGTGCTGCCTATGATTTAGGGGTTATTGATCAGGAAAGAGGCATTAATCCTACCGAACTGCTTAATATAAATAAATTGTTAGCGTTAGGCGATAGTCAATTCGTTCCGGTAAGCTGGGACTATGAAAGATGCGCTTTGGTTGCTAAGTATGAAAATGGCGGCGAAGTTAGGACTCAAACTTTAGTAACCGACAGTGGCCATAAAGAATTTGTTACCGAAGAATGTTTCTATCACAGAGTAGGCGCAGGCAATAAGGAAGAAGATTTCTGCAGCATAGAGTTAGCCAGCCAGCATTATCCGAAGCCGACTGCCCAGGCTGTTGATGCTGCCCAACCCGCTGACCTCCCGGGTGACGCTGGG
>CAZEBD010000037.1:0-4005 GCA_964510625.1 uncultured Planctomycetales bacterium | reverse complement strand
TTTAAATGACGCCGAAATCGTTCTTATGGGCAATGGTTCTCTGTGGACTTCACTTATGCCAGTCTTGCTTTACCCCGAGATTGCCAATATTCTTCTCGAGAAAATCAAACAGGGAATTCCGGTTGTTTATATCGCTAAGATCAAAGCAGACTTAGAAACTTCAAAGGGAGTTAAAGCTGTAGCCAAGGAAGATAGTAAATACTATCTTGAAATAGAAGGCCAGCTTTCTCTCGGAGAGCAGCTTGAGTATATTAGAAAGCATATATCTAAAACATTAGGCAGAGAAGTGCAGCTTAATGAGATCTTCTCACATATTATAGTTCCTGAGTTATCTGAGGCTACTAAAGCTAATCTGAGAGTTGTTGAAATGGAAGAAAAGATAGCTTTGGAACTCAATGAAGCTTTACAAATTGGAAAAGCTCAAATCAGCAAATATGTTAAAGGTGTCCAGCCTTTATTCATCGATAATGAGCGTCAACAAACAGAATCCCAAGGCATTAAGGTTATTGATATCCCTGAATCACAGATTACTGGTATAGATAGTAAATCTCCCGGATATAGTAACGATTATTTAGTTGAGGTTATAAAGAAAATCTTAGGGGGTGAAGCTCCTTCTATCATCCCAACTTCTCCTGTTGTTCCTCCGGCACCTCCAGCTGCGCCTCGTACCATCAATGAGGCTAAAGATGCTTACACTGTATCACGTTCTAACTTGCCCTTAAGGGCTATGTATAAGAGAGATGGTTTGGCTATGCATGTCTTTAAAACATATCTTAATCCGGCTTATTCAGAGAAAGAGCTGGCTAAATACGTCCTTTATGAAGTATATAACCGCTTAAGCATCTTTGGGGCAGAAGAGGTTATTATCGATCTTAATCAGGCTGTTTACGACGAATTTATTAATATCTTTACTACCCCGATTGAAGGAAGGGGTTATGTTTCTTTAGGTTCTTTCATGAATATTGTTTATGAATTAAAGGATAACCATGAATTTAGAATTCAGCATGTAAATTCAAAGGAATTCTCTAAGCTCCTGAAAGATGCTCTCCGCTATAATCCCGCCGCGGCTCAAGATATAGATTTAAATGGTATTTATGTTGGCATTGATATTGGCGGAAGCGATATCAAGATAGTTATCCTAAAAGATGGCCAGTTAATTTTCTCCAATAAAGAAAACTGGACACCGGAGAATTTTAATTATGCGGATAAACACATGGATTATTTTGTTAATCTGCTAGAGAACAGTATTGCGGATGCTGGTTTGAAATTTGCGGAAATCAGAGGTTTAGGAATAAGTTTCAACCTGGCCGTTGTTAATAACCGTCCTACAGGTTTAGGGCCAGTAGTTAGTGGGCTTAAGTCAGAGGAAGAGATAGCTAAGATTAAAGATATTGCTAGATTGCTGAATCTTGAATTAAATATTCCTGTATTTATTTTAAATGATGGTGATGCTGCAGCTTTGTGGGCCGCTACTAAAAATAAGGCTGCTAATACTATTGCTTTAGCTCTTGGAACAGGTTTAGCTGGTGGGTATGTTGATGAGTCATTAAGAGTAAGAGATTATTTGACTGAAATGGGCAATGTTGTACTATCTCTGGAAAATGATGCCTTAAAACATTCATTCTCCAAGGTGCCCGGGGCTGCCCAGATGTATTTATCTCAAAGATTTACTTTTGAATTAGCAGATAGAGAAGGTATCAATTTGACTTTTACTGAAGACAAAGCAGAAAAGCTTGTTTATTTACAGAGATTGTATAATGAAAACGATGAAAGAGCCGTCAGGATATTTGCTGAAATCGGCAGGTACATGGCAGATTATATTATTTATCTTAATACCGTTATACCCGTGGAAAATGTATATCTCTTTGGGCGCGTTCTAAAAGGTGAATCCGGAGAACGCATTATTGAAACAATTAATGGCATTTTTGTGGAAAGAGGCGTAAGCATAGCCATTAATATTCCAGAAGACGTAGAATTTGCCCAGGCAGAAGGCGCGGCGATTTATGCAGCGGGATTAAATACTGGCGCGACTGTAGTTTCTCGAACTAATCCCTCTTCGCCTATCAGTCCTATTGCTGTAACTGCTCAGCAACGTGAGCAAAGATATAACGAAATGGCGGAAGGTTTCTGGGGTAGGTTTAAGGATAGCATTAGTAATGGTATCACCGAGGAAAAATTGGCGTATGCATTACGCTGGAATATGAAGGAGCACAGAAGCATACCGATTTACGCACTTAGCTGCGTTTGTTTTGTTAACCCTAACACAGAATTATCAGTATCATTAGAACAATTTCAGAATAGGTTAAGTGCTGCGCTTACGCCGGAGCTAAGACGTAAAGTACAGTTGGTAGACCATGAGACGTTCCATATTACCATTGCGGTTCCGCTTAAAGATACTAATTTGCCATATCCCGATAAGGTATTAGAGCGCCAAAAAGAAGAATTAAAAGATATTATAGCCGGAGTTAAGCCAGCCTCTTTCCGCATTAAAGGAATTAATGCTTTTCCGGGCGGCATATTGATTATTGAGGCTCAGCCGGTATTTACTGGGAGTGAGGATTTTGAATTTAACCGTTTTGAAAATGAAGTATGTAATCGGATACCCGAATCCTTGCACTATGATAGCAATCTTTATCACATAACCCTTGGTTTTATTTCCGAAGCATTAACAGCGGATGCATCGAAGGAATTAATCCGGATATTGGAGGGTTTTAGAAACGAATATTTGGGTAATTTTACAGTAGATAATATAGATCTCCAGTATCTTAGAAGCCTTATTCCTTTAGATTATGATATAGTGGCAAGCTATGATTTAACTACGGATAATTCTACCCAAATGGATATTATTACAGATTCGCTCCCATTGGGTGAAGATTTGCCTTCATATTTATCCGAAATACTCAATAAACCAGCAGCTGAGATCCGGAATCAAATAACACAAGAGTCTATAGATTCTGGTAGAAGCTTTGATGAGATAGTTAAAGGAATAATAGGGGAATCTTGTTCTCCAAGAGCGCCTCCTGTTGAAACAGAGATTGTAAGCGATTTTCTGTTTGTCGGCGGTGGGGGAGAAGGGGCTACTACTGTTGCTCAGGCTTTAGTTCAGAGCTCAAGAAGGGGTTTTAGAAGCTTCAAGAGTTTCTTAAAAAGCGCGGCTCGTAAAGTATCTGCGGCGTTGAATAACTGTGGACTTGATGATGGCGGGCATACCGGCACTATCAGGATGGAGATTCACGATGCCGATGGTTGGCCGAATGAGGTTACAAGTGTAGGTGGCGATATCGTTTCAATTATGACCTATCAGGCTGATTTAGACGCCAGGGTAAATGAAGGACCCAAACTTTTAGTCTTAGGGGATGATGTTAGAATCAGCGCCAAGATTAATATTAACACTGCCTCAAAAGATGAACTTATGTATATATTTGATGAGGCTGATGCCGAAGATATCTTAACCAAAAGAAATAGCCTGCCAGGTAATAATTTTACCAGTATAAGCGAAATAGAAAAAATAATTGATATTCTGAAGTATAACCGTATTTTTAAGCAGCTTAAATTAGACGGTGATTGCGAGAGTGTATCTGTCAGAGCGGCGGTCATGGCTAAATTTAAGGAAGCCCAGAAGAAGATAGACGGTGGTATTTTACAGCAACCGGCAGATTGGCTATTTTTTATGGCCAATATGATTAAGTTAGCCGAGATAGCTGATAGAGAATTAGTTAGTACTCATATCATCAAGTTGATTGGAGCCAAGTGGCAGAATATATTGAGCCTGGCGATAATGATCGATTGTGGACGTATTAGTGAAAAAGAAGAATACGGACGCAAAATAAAATATCTAGATTATTCTGTGCCTATGGATAAGCTTTTTGAGGTTCTGGGGATAGTTAACGGTTATTGCGCCTGGCCAAGCTATGATGATGCAACATTAGTAGCAGTCTTGGATGCGGCGGCGATAAAGATAGGTAGGCCAGGAGAAAGTCAAGAGGAGGCATTATCTGGCCCGGA
>CAZEBD010000036.1:0-10919 GCA_964510625.1 uncultured Planctomycetales bacterium | reverse complement strand
CGGCAATCCTAAGCAACTTTTGGTTCAGGCAGCGGCGGTGTTGGTCACGATTATCTATACGGTGGCGGTTACCTTTATTATTTATAAATTAGTGGATAAGTTTATCGGGGTGAGGGTCGATGAAAAGGCCGAGGCGATGGGCCTGGATTTGACTCAGCACCAGGAGCGGGCATATACCATATTAGAATAAGATCGGAGGAAAAATGAAATTAGTGATTGCGATAATCCAACCGTATAAGCTGGAAGAGGTAAAAGAACGGCTCTACAGTGCGCAAGTCAACCTGATTACGGTCAGCGAAGTCCTGGGGCATGGCCGGCAGAAAGGGGTGACCGAAATGTACCGCGGGACCAAAGAAACCGGGAACCTATTGCGTAAGATCCGCCTTGAGATTGCAATAAATGATAATTATCTTGAGCCGACGATCAAAGCGATTGTGGGGGGAGCTAAGACCGGGGAGACCGGAGATGGAAAGATATTTATCTTGGATATGAAAGAGTGTATCCGTATTCGTACTGAAGAAAGAGGGGGGATAGCGATCGGCTAAATAAAAATGGTTACCAGGCGCCCGGGTTTGCTACTTGTAATTAGTGAACAGAGGCGTTCTGGCGTATGCTTAAGAATGCCTCTTTTATTTTAAAAGGATTGTGGTAGAATATTAATCATCTTAGCAAGCGCCCAAAAGGGCCAGGAGGAAGAAATGAGCGTAAGGCAAAAAGCTTTATTTAAAATTAAAAGCACTGAATTAGAGAAGATCGCTTCACCGAAAAAGATCTCTTCTTATTTTGGGGAAAATACCTTCAGTACCGAGGCGATGCAGAAACATATCTCCAAAGCTACTTTTGGGGCTTTTAAATCCTGGATGTCCGAAGGCAAGACGATTACTTTAGCTCAGGCAAATGAGATCGCCGAGGCAATGAAAAAGTGGGCAATTGCCAAAGGGGCTACCTATTATACGCATTGGTTTCAACCGATGACCGGGCTGACTGCCGAGAAGCATGATAGCTTCATTTCCATAACTGCTCCGGGCAAGGTGATTGAAAAGTTTTCGGGTAATAAACTGATTCAGGGGGAGCCGGATGCCTCGAGTTTTCCCTCAGGCGGGATCCGTTCGACATTTGAAGCCAGAGGTTATACGGCTTGGGATCCTTCGAGTCCGGCGTTTATTATTGAAAGCACACTGGGTAAAACCCTATGTATCCCGACCATCTTTATCTCTTACCATGGTGAAGCCTTAGATAAGAAGCTGCCGCTTTTGCGTTCAGATGAAGCATTGAACAATGCCGCCCTGGGTTTAGTCAGGCTTTTTGGCCATAAAGGCGTAAAAAAAATATTTTCTACCTGCGGGCCGGAGCAGGAGTATTTTTTAATCGATAAAAACTATTATAATTTACGCCAGGATCTGATTATGACCGGACGCACCTTGGTGGGGGCCCCGTCTCCTAAAGGGCAGCAGCTGGAAGACCAGTATTTCGGTACGATCAAGGAGAGGGTAGTAAATTTTATGTTTGAGGTCGCTGAAGAAGCCTATAAATTAGGGATTCCTCTGATGACCCGGCATAACGAAGTTGCGCCTCACCAGTATGAGTTTGCTCCGGTGTTTGAAGAGTCCAACATTGCCGCCGATCATAACCAACTGCTTATGGAACTGATGAAGAAGGTGGCTCTGAGGCATGGCATGGTCTGTCTTTTACATGAAAAACCGTTTGCCGGCATCAACGGAAGCGGAAAGCACCTGAACTGGTCGTTGGCAGATGATAAAGGAAACAACCTGCTTAATCCCGGACAGACCCCGGAAGATAATTTGCAGTTTTTGGCGGTTTTGGCGGCAGTTCTAAGGGCAGTATATCTGCACGCCGACCTCCTGCGTGCTTCGGTGGCCCTGGCCGGCAATGAACACCGCCTGGGTGCAAATGAAGCACCTCCGGCGATTATCAGCGTATTTTTGGGTGAACAGCTGACCTCGATCCTGAACATGATTGAAAAAGGAGTTAAATCCAAGATCTCTAAAAGCGATATTATCGACCTGGGGATAAACCGCCTGCCTAAGTTTAACAAAGATACTACTGACCGTAACCGTACTTCGCCTTTTGCTTTTACCGGTGCCAAGTTTGAATTCCGCGCGGTCGGCTCTTCGCAGAATATCTCTACTCCGATTGCGGTGATCAATACGATTATTGCCGAGAGCTTAGATTATGTCGCAGAAGAGATCAAAAAAGCCACCGCTAAGGGCAAGGATTTTAATGCCGGTGTCCTGCAGGTGATTTCTAAAATCGTTAAAGAAACTAAAGATATCCGCTTTGAAGGGAACAACTACTCAGAGGATTGGTTAAAAGAAGCTAAAGACAGGGGCTTACCCAACATTGCCTCTACCTATGCGTCTCTGGAGGCTTTAACCAAGAAGGAAAACATTGCTCTTTTTGAGAAGTATAAAGTTTTCTCAAAAGAGGAGCTGGCTGCCCGTTACCATATCTGGATCCATTTGTATAACCTGACCCTGGATATCGAGGCCAATACTTTAAATGAAATGGTCAATGCTTCGGTGGTCCCGGCAGGCTATAAATATGAACAATTGCTGGCGGCTAATCTGGATGCCCTGGTGAAATTAGAAAAAGATGCCAGCCTGCAATTAGATGGCGCGGCATTAAAAGATAAGAAAGAGCATTTAGCCGAAATCGTGGCTAAGATTTATTATGTGCGCCGGAATACCGGTGAAATGGTTAAGTTGCTGGAAAAGGCCGCTAAGCTCAGTAATGAAAAGAGGGCGGAAAGCTACTTTAATGAGCTTAAGCCTTTAATGGATCATATCAGAAAGCACGTCGATCAGTTGGAATGCGTGGTTTCTGATGATGCCTGGGATCTCCCTAAATACCGGGAGATGCTGTTTATTAAGTGAGTACCTTAGAGGTTTAATCTAGCGCAATCCCCTGTTCGCCGGAAGGTGTCAGGGGATTGCGTATTTAGATAAACTAATTTATTAAACCAGACGGGGGCAGTGATGAATATTTTGCATTTGATTAAAATGGGCGGGGTGACGATGATAATACTTTTGGTGCTCTCCGTCATCTCCGTAGCGATAATCCTTGAGCGGTATATTTTTTATCGCCGCAAGACAAAGCTAAACCGCAGCGATTTTATGTCTAAGATCCGGCATGCGCTTAAAAAATCCGGAGTCAACCAGGCTTTGGATATTTGCCGTTATGCCGATGCTCCTTTTGTCCAGGTAGTCATGGCGGGTTTGAGTTTTTTTGACTGCAGCGAAAAGGAGATCTCTAACAATATGGAACGCCAGGTGATCATTGAAACTGTCAACCTGGAACGTTTTACTGCAGTGATTGGGACTATCGGCAGTGTCGCTGTTTATATCGGGCTTTTGGGTACGATTACCGGTATTCTCCGGGCTTTTCATGATGTTTCGATCAGCGGCTCAGGTGGGATTAATGTGATTATCGGCGGAATCTCTGAAGCCTTGTCGACTACCGCCGCGGGCCTGTCGATCGCCATTCCCGCAGTTGCCGCTTACAACTATGCTATGAAAAAAATCGACGATTTTATTAAAGACATGGAATTAGCCGCTTCGGAAACCATGGATTTAATCAGTGCGATTAAGAAATGAAAAATCCCAGCCGGCGGCAGAAGCCCTTTACCGAGATTAATACCGCACCCTTTACCGATATTATCCTGGTATTAATGGCAATTTTTATGGTTACCACCCCTTTAGTAATGCAGTCTGATATTAAGGTTAACCTGCCCAGCTCTGAAACCGGACAGCCCCATAAAGATTCTCGCCAGGTCAATATCATGATTACTGTCGAAGGCTTGGTTTATCTGGACAATAAACCGACCTCCAAAAAGACCCTGAAGGCAGAGATTGCTAAGCTGCAGCGGGAGGATCCGGGCCTGGAGGTAATTTTATATTCGGACAAGATGGTCAGGTTTAAAGATGTTGTGGAAATTTTGGATATTTTGTATGGCCTTGAGATAAAAAAATTAAATATTGCCGCTAAGACCGAGTAGCGCCTGTAATCCTCCCCGATGCCCAAGCAGGATTTATATAAAGGGATAAAAACCGTAGGCTTTGTCAGCTTTATTCCGTTTATCTTAGCGGCCGGCCCTTTAAGCGGGTATTTTATCGGGTTATTCTTACAACAAAAATTAGGCCTGCCGGATTATACGGTGTTTTTCGCCGTGGGACTGGGGTTTTTAATCGCGGTAAGTGAAACGGTTAAATTAATCAAAGCGATAATCAGAGTGTATAAGAAATGAATGAACCTGCAGGCATCCCGGAGATGCCGAATATTTTTACTATTCTGGCTGAGAAATTTCCCCAGAACCATTTTTTTCAGTTTGTGCATCTTTGGGAAAATATCAGTTTTTCTTTGGTCATTGTTTTATTCCTGGGAATTTTAGCTTTTTTTGCCGCACGTAAAAAAAGTTTGATCCCCGGCCGCCTGCAGGCAGCTGCTGAATTAATCGTTTCCGGATTAGATAATTTTGTCTGCGGGATCATCGGGCCCAAAGGCAGAAAGCTTACGCCTTTTATCGGAACCCTGTTTATCTATATCCTTTTTATGAATATGGCCGGCCTGGTACCTTTTATGAAATCTTCTACTGCCAGCTGGTCAACGACTTTGGCACTGGCCTTGTGCGTATTTTTTTATGTGCAATATACCGCGATCCGGGAATTAGGATTTTTAGGCTATTTAGACCATTTGGCCGGCAAGCAGCGCGGGATCCTGGCTTTTACGGTGGTCCTGCCTTTATTTATGCTCATTCTGCATATTCTTACCGAATTGATTCGGCCGTTGAGTTTATCCTTGCGCCTGCGCGGTAATATCTGGGGGGATGAGGTCCTGATTGCTCTTTTAGCCGGATTCGGAATAAAGGGCCTGCCTTTATTGCTCTTTAACATGGCCATGGGCCTGTTAGCCGGAGTGGTCCAGGCGGCGGTTTTTTGTTTACTGACCACAATATATTTTGCACTGGTTTTAGAACACGAAGAGGAAGCGGTATAATTACAGGAGGAAAAAATGGAAGCAAAAGTAGCGTTGGATTTAGGGGTAACGATTGCGTTGGGGGTTGCGGCATTTGCCTCGGCAATTGGTCTGGCGGTGGCGGTGGCTTCGGCAATGAATGCAATGGGCCGGCAGCCGGAAGCATCGAACAAAATTATGACCAGCATGATCATCGGATGCGCTTTTATTGAAGCAATTACCATTTACGTCCTGGTCTTTGCTTTTATGTACGCCGGGAAATAATCTTTGCTTAAATAATAAGGAGAGCGGTAAAGTGGAACTTTTAAAAATGCTCAGCGGCAGTGAAATCCTGGCCCAGATTTTGAGCTTCTTTTTGCTTTTATTTTTATTGAAAAAGTTTGCCTGGAAGAAACTTTTGGGTTTATTGGATAGCCGTAAAGAGCAGATCAGCTCCCAACTGGGCCAGATCGAAAACACTAAACTTCAGATTGATAAACTTAAAGAAGATTATCAATCTAAGATTTCGCATATTTCTGACTTGGCCCAGGAAAAAATTAATCAGGCAGTTCAGGAGGCTAAGTTAATCTCTACCCAGATACGCAAAAAAGCGCACGAGGAGGCCCAGGATATCATTACCGATGCCCGCCGGCAGGTAGAATATGAAGTGACTAAAGTTCAGGAGCAGCTTAAAGAAAAGATCGTGGATATTGCTTTGAAAGCGGCCGGCTCGGTAATCCAGGAGAAACTTACCGGAGAAGGTGACCGTAAAATTGTGGAAAATTTCATCCGCCAGGTACAAAAAACAGAATGATTAAAGACAAAGCCGTAGTGACCAGGTATGCCGAAGCATTTTTGGGTTTTGCCCGCTCCAATTGCGGAGTGGATAAGGTCCTGAAAGACCTGGTTTTGGTAAAAAACATCATCCGTGATAATCCGGGTTTTAGCAGTTTAATGTATAATCCGGAGATCTCTTTTAGCGAGAAATGCGCCATTGTCGATGAGGTGTTAAAAGACGGCCTTTCGGAGGAGATCCGTAATTTCATTAAGCTTTTGCTTGAGAAAAAGCGTTTTAATATTTTTCTGGATGTAGCCGAATACCTGCGCTCAAAATACAGCCATCGGGGCCAGGTGGATGTGCTGCTTAAAACCGCTTTCCCGCTGGAGCTGGATTTGATCAAAAGGATCGAAGAGGCTTTAAAGAATAAATTTAAAAAAAACTTAAGGTTTTATATAGATTTAGACGGCAGCCTGTTAGGCGGAGTGCAGGTAGTCATCGGTAATACCACGATTGATGGTTCGGTAAAAAAACGCTTAGATGAGCTCAGGGAAAAACTGATCGCCGTAAAAATGGATTAATGGTTTTTAGATAAAGGACAAATATGGTTTTAAAACCCGAAGAAGTCACATCAATTATTAAAAAAGAACTGGAGAAATATAAGTCCCGCCTGCGTACTGAATCCATCGGTACTGTGATCCAGGTCGGGGATACCATCGCCAGGGTATATGGATTGGATGATGTAATGATGGGCGAACTGGTGCAGTTTTCCGATAATATTATGGGGATGGTCTTAAACCTGGAGGAGGATAGCGCCGGGGTAGTCATTTTTGGCACAGATAATCCCGATAAGACTATCCGGGAAGGGGATTTGGTCAAGCGCACCGGTAAAATTGTGCAGGTGCCGGTGGGAGAGGCCCTGGTCGGCAGAGTAGTTAACGGCCTGGGCCGGCCGATCGACGGCCGCGGGCAGGTAAATACCCAAAAATTCCGCCCGATTGAATCCAACGCTCCGAATGTCGTAGAAAGGCAGCCGGTAAACCAGCCGTTACAAACCGGCATCAAGGCCATCGATGCGATGACGCCGATCGGCCGCGGACAGCGCGAGTTGATTATCGGCGATCGCCAGACCGGTAAAACCGCTATTGCGATTGATACGATTATCAATCAAAAAGGTAAAGGTGTTTATTGTATTTACTGCGCTATCGGCCAGAAATTATCCAGCGTTGTGGCGGTAAATGAAGTGTTGAAAAAACACGGGGCAATGGATTATACCACGATTGTCTCAGCCTCCAGCCGCGCTTCCGCCAGCCTCCAGTATCTGGCTCCATATGCTGCAACGGCGATGGCCGAAGAGTTTATGTATTCAGGTAAACATGTTTTAGTTATCTACGATGATCTGTCTAAGCATGCTCAGGCCTATCGGCAGCTTTCTTTATTGCTCAGGCGGCCTCCGGGCAGAGAGGCCTACCCGGGAGATATTTTTTATTTACATTCACGCTTGCTTGAACGTTCCGCGAAATTAAATGATGCTTTAGGGGCAGGTTCGATTACGGCAATCCCGATTGTGGAGACTCAGGCCGGAGATATCTCCAGTTATATTCCTACCAATGTTATTTCGATTACCGATGGCCAGATTTATCTGGAGAGTGATCTGTTTTACGCGGGTATCCGCCCGGCGGTAAATGTGGGTTTGTCGGTCTCCCGCGTCGGAGGTAAGGCCCAGAGTAAAACTATGCGCCAGGTTGCTTCAAAGTTAAGATTGGATTTAGCCCAGTATCGGGAGCTGGTGACCTTTACGCAATTCGGAACGGACTTGGATAAGACTACGCGTACGCAGTTAACCCGCGGGGAAAGAATGGTCGAGGTCTTAAAGCAGACTCAGTATGCGCCCCTGGCGACCTTTCGGCAGGTAATCATCATTTACGCCGGCACCAACGGTTATTTAGATGATTTGGCCGCAGGTATGGTTAAAAAATTCGAGCTGGGCCTGTATAAATTTATCGACATAAGGTTCCCGCAGATCCAGGATGAGATCGAGTTTAAAAATGATTTAGACCCGGCTCTAAAGAGCAAGCTGGATGCTTTGATCGTTGATTTTAAAAAAGAATTTTTAGCTAATCCTTAAAATGGCCCAATCGATTAAACAGATCAAGAACCGTATCCGCAGCGTGGAGAATACCAAAAAAGTAACCGGGGCCATGCAGATGATCTCGGTGGCTAAATTAAACCGTATCCAGGCTCAGCTTTTGGCTTTGCGCCCTTTTGCCGTGCGTATGGAGAATTTACTGCAAAATCTTGCCGGCGCATCCACCCGGATCAGTTCCCCATATTTTGAAAATAAGCCAAAGCCTAAAGCGCTTGTATTGTGTGTAGTCAGCTCTGACAACGGATTATGCGGGATGTATAACCAGAATATCCTGCGTGCCGCCTCCGATTTTATGGAAAAAAATCAGCCCCGCCAAACAAAGTTAATTGTTTTAGGGCAGAAGGGGTTAACTTTCTTTAAGGCTGCCGGATCAGAAATATTACAAACATATACCGGGTTAAACGCAAAATTCAGCCCGGATCTTTGCCATCAGCTCACCGGCGAACTTAGTGATTTATTTTTAAGCGGGCAAGCCTGCGCGGTGCATCTGGCTTACACCCGTTTTGAAAATGCCCTTATTCAGCGGCCGGTCATTGAGCAGTTCTTAAGCATTACCCCAACGGCAACCAAACAGATTGATTATATTGCCGAGCCGAGCCTTGAAAATATTTTTGAGGATTTAGTCCCCCGTTACCTTAAAATCAAACTGCAGCTGGTTTTACTTGAGGCCTTTACCTCCGAACATGCCTCCAGAGTAGTTTCAATGAAGACGGCTACGGATAATGCTAAAGATCTTTTGGAGGGGCTGGTGCTTTTTAGGAATAAGGTCAGGCAGGCCGGGATCACCCAGGATATTTTAGAGATTACTTCATCGGCAGAAGCATTGAGAGGATAAAATCATGGCAGAAGGACAAATTTTACAGATCATCGGGCCAAGCGTAGATATCCGGTTTCCGGAGAACCAGGGCCCGCAGCTTTTAAATGCGATCAAGGTCAGGGAAAAAGAGATCGATCTTACTTTGGAGGTGGCTCAGGATATCGGTAATAATACCGTGCGTTGTATTGCCCTGGGGCCGACCGATGGTCTAGTGCGCGGGATGAAGGCGATCGATACCGGCTCGCCGATTACCGTTCCTGTCGGCCAGCAGACTTTAGGCAGGATCTTTAACCTGTTAGGCCAAACCATTGACGGCAAAGAGGCACTGGAGCATCCGGAAATCCGTAATCCTATTCACCGGGCTTCACCTAACTTTGAGGAACAGCTGCCCATCGAAAATATTTTAGAGACTGGTTTAAAGGTGATCGACCTTTTGGCCCCTATCCCTAAAGGAGGCAAGGTCGGATTATTCGGCGGAGCCGGAGTGGGTAAAACCGTAATTGTCATGGAGTTGATCCGGACGATTGCCACTGAGCACGGAGGGGTATCGGTTTTTGCCGGGATCGGGGAGCGAACGCGGGAAGGAAATGAATTGTGGTTGGAATTAAATGCATCCGGAGTCGTTAAAAACAGTGCCTTAGTTTTTGGCCAGATGAATGAGCCGCCGGGAGCCCGCCTGCGCATTGGCTTGTCGGCTTTAACCATGGCGGAATATTTCCGCGACCAGGAAAGAAAAGATGTGCTTTTATTTATCGATAATGTTTACCGGTATATCCAGGCCGGCAGCGAAGTTTCGACACTCTTAGGCAGGATGCCCTCGGCAGTCGGCTATCAGCCTAACCTTTCTACCGAAGTTGCCCAGCTTGAAGAAAGGATTGCTTCAACCCGCGACGGATCGATTACTTCTATTCAGGCAGTCTATGTGCCGGCAGATGACCTGACTGACCCGGCGCCGGCAGCGGTATTTTCGCACTTAGATGCTAAGATTGTTTTATCCCGCCAAATTTCGGAATTAGGGATCTATCCGGCGGTAGACCCTTTAGATTCTAACTCCCGGATCATGGATGCGCGCCTTTTGGGTGAGGAGCATTATAATACCGCCCTGGCAGTGCAAAAGATCCTGCAGCGTTATAAAGACCTGCGGGATATCATCTCTATTCTGGGTATTGATGAATTATCGGATGAAGATAAGTTAATCGTTTCCCGGGCGCGTAAAGTGCAGAGATTCTTCTCTCAGCCGTTCTTTGTGGCGGAGAATTTCACCGGAATAAAAGGCAAATACGTAAAGTTAGAGGATACGATCAAAGGGGTTAAAATGATCATCAGCGGACAGCTCGATGATCTGCATGAGCAGGCTTTTTATATGGTCGGCAACATTGAAGAAGCAATCCAGAAGAATAAACAGCTGTTAAATAATAAATAAATGGCTAAAACTTTCCAGGTAGGTATTTACTCTCAGGATAAAATAATTTATGAAGGAGAGGCTGTTTCTTTGGTTGTTCCTTCAGCGTTCGGTTATTTAGGTGTTTTAGCTAACCACGCTCCTTTAGCCGCTAAGCTCTCCGCAGGGGCGATCATTATCCGTACCCGCCAAGGGGAGGCGCGGATAATCGATTCATCCTGTCAAGGATTTCTGCAGGTTTTAGATAATCAGGCAACCTTACTTTTATAAAAAAATTCTAAAATTCACCTTGACAAAAAAATCCAGTTTTGTTATATTATTTGTGTTATTGTGAAAAATGGAACAATATGATTACGAATAAAAACTGCATCATTCGGCTATCCAGGTATAAAAACGCTCTTTACAGACTGCAAGCTTTGGGTTTTGTGAAAGTTTTCTCAGATAACCTGGCAGATGCTGTCGGGGTGACTGCCTCGCAGGTCAGGAAAGATTTTTCTATTTTTGGTATCTCCGGAAACAAAAAAGGGGGTTACCAAATTGATTCGCTGCTTGAAAAATTAAACAGCATCCTGGGTAAGGATCAGCTGCAAAAGGTAATTGTCGCCGGTGCCGGGCACATTGGGAGCGCTTTGATGCGCTACCGGGGATTTGAGAAAGAAGGGATAAAGATTGTTGCCGGATTTGATATCGACCCGGCCAAAATCAACCGTTCTAATCCTATTCCGGTTTTGCCGCTTGAGGAAGCCAAAGCTTTTATTAAAGCCAATAACATCCGCATTGCGATCTTAGCCGTCCCGGATAT
>CAZEBD010000035.1:0-10972 GCA_964510625.1 uncultured Planctomycetales bacterium | reverse complement strand
TGACAGGTGGCTGACTAAGAGTTCTTTTAGTTTCTTGCGGATCGCTTTTAATTCCTCTTCCTTATTCGGTGCCATGCTTCCTCCTAATTTTTATCCCAGACATTATGAAATAAAAAACATTGATACGGATATTTAGCAACATATTCATTTAGTATATCAGCAAATTGCGTAACGTAAACCTTTAGTTGATCACGCTTGTCTTTATTACTATTATAGCGCGGATAAAGGATATGTGAAACATCTACGATATATTTATTCCCGGGCAGTTTCGCGGATAATAACACCACTACCGGGCAACTGGAGCTTGCGGCTAAGCTGAAAGCCCCGAACGGGAAATAGGCCGTATCTTTTAAGAAGGGGATTTCTAAGGCTTCAAAGCCGTATTTACGGTCGCCCATGATCGAAACGATATTGCCTTCTTTTAAGACCTGCATTGCCTCCACCACCCCGCCTAAATAACCTTCCGGAGAGATGATCCGGATAAAATTATCCTGGGCGTCGATATTTAAGGATTCTTTTACTGCGGCGTTATCTTCAGGGCGCATCACTAAATACACGGGTTTATCCATTTTCTTTAAGGTAGTCAGCGCGATCTGCCAGTTGCCGACGTGGGCGGTTAAGAGGACAAACCCTTTGCTTTTGTCATCCAGCAGGTTTTTCAGTTGTTCATACCCTTTTAATTGGATATCGAATAAATTCTGCCCGGACATAATCGCTGCCCGGTCGATCAATTGCTTGCCCTGGCTAATAAATAAACGGTAGGCCTCCCAGCGCAATCTTAAGGAATTAGCCTCAGGGAATCTGCGGCGCAGGTAACTCAGCGCCCCGCTTACCGCCTTACGGTCAAAAAGCAGATAATGCAGGCAGACAAAATATAATAACGCGTAAGCGGCTTTAAGCCCGGCAAATTTTAACAGCGCCTTAAAACACCAGAACCCTAAGCGGTTGCCTCTTTTTTTAACCTTGATTTTTGTTTCCGGCTGATTATTTTGCATCTTTATGCATTCTTTTTTGTATGGCTTGCGCGCTAAAATATATAATTACTCCTGATAATACTCCCATTAACGGAGCCAGGATTAAAGACCCTAAAAACCATCTCCAGATCAGATGCGGCAAAGCCCCCATCGTATTTTGCCAGGAGACCTGCGTAAACCATTTTCCGTAAAGCATAAAATGTCCCAGCTCAATGCAGGCAATCGGCACAAACGGCGGCATACAGATATTTTGGATGCTTAAGGCCATAATTTTATTTAAATGCAGGCGGCTGGTGACATAAAGAGTGGCCAGCATATGTATGGAAACTAACGGCAGCACCCCCAAAAATACCCCTACCCCGGCGGAAACCCCCAGGCCTAAAGGCGTAGCATTTTCACTAAGCAGGATTTTAATTAATTTTACCGGGTGCAGGATAAAATTAATCGGCGGCCGGGTTTTTGGCAGGTGGATTAATTTAGGATAAGGAAACGGCATCAGGCGCCGGCCAATCAGGCGGATATGCATTAAACTGATCCGCAGGTTATCTAAAAATGGGCGGAAGCTTGAGACGCGCAGATTCTTAGGCGGATAAAAAACTTGTATCGGTACTTCCCTGATCTTCAGGCCGCTCCAGCTGGCCCGGGTCAGGATCTCGGTTTCAAAGTCATAATGATTACCGCTGGTTTTGATCTTACTTAAATATTTAACCGGGTAACTCCGGAAACCGCTTTGCGTGTCATTCAGCGCTACTCCGGTCTCTATGCGCAGCCAGAAATTGGAAAATGCCCGGCCAAACTGGCTTTTTTCCGGGATACTCTCCTGCTGAAAGTTGCGGCAGCCGATAATAATCGAATCATCTTTGCCGTTAAGCAGCGGAATAAATTTATTGATGTCTTCGGGAAAATGCTGGCCGTCGGCATCAATGGTCAGCATGAATGTTCCGGATTGCTGATGGATAAAATCTAAAGCTGTGCGGATGGCTTGGCCTTTACCCAGGTTCCGGGGATGTTTCAGGAGGCGGATATCGGTTCCGGCAAAAATCGATTGAAGGTCGGCATCGGTGGAGCCGTCATCGACTACGATGATATTTTCCAGAAGTTTGCGGCAGCCTAAAGCCACCTCTTTGACCGTATTTTTATTATTATAAACAGGAATTACGCACCAGATATGGGGATTAGGCATTTTGTTTTTTGCGGTTACGTTTGGCGTTGCCCGGGATAAGCATCTCCCAAAGTGATCCGGAGTAGCCTAATTTGTGTAAGAATGCCAGGCTTGAATCTAAGGCATCCGGAGGAAAAACACAATTGCGCACCCCTTTAAATGCTTCGGTCAGGGTCTCCTCAAGCCAAATGCGTTCAATACCGGGGGCGATATAATATGCCGGCTCCAGTAAATCCTGATCCGGTTTGATCACCCCTTCTTTTATCGCCAGGGCGGCTAAAGGTGTGCCCGGCAGGATGCGGATACCCATAAAGATAAATGAAGCAGTTTTAGTCAGCGCTTTGATATTATTGATCCCTTCAGTTACCGTTTCCTTGGTTTCACCGGGGCAGCCGAACATAAAATAATGGGCGGTGGCGATATTGTATTTAGCAAACAGGCCGTTACATTCATGGATATCTTTAAAGGTAAATGATTTGCCCAATTTTTTTAAAGTAATGTCGGAGCAGGCGTCGGCTCCGATCTCAGCGGCTTTTAAACCGGTTTCCTGCATCAGGCCAAGTGCGTAATCATCTAACCCTTGCGGCTTAAAAAAAGCCGTCCAGGGGACATCGATCTTGCGCCGCTTCATTTCTTCAAGAAGCTTAAGATAGTGGCCGGAGTCGTCATTAAAAACCGAGTCGGTGAAAAAAATATATTTTGCCCCGAATTTTCCGGTGAGATCCTGGATGTCATCGGCTACTGCCTGAATGTCCCGGAGGCGGATGTCGGCTCCCTCTAATACCGGGTATGAGCAGTAAACGCATTTATGCACGCAGCCGCGTTTGGTCTGCAGGTTAGCCACATTGCCGCTTTGCAGGTAGAATTGCATGATCTGGGGGTCATAATACGCCGAGGGTATTTCTTTGGCGGTTAGTTTAGGGTCACTGCTGATGATCTTGTTTTTCGGGTAGATTCCTTTAGCCGCCTGATCAACGAAATTTACAATCAGGGACTCTCCTTCCCCCATAATCCCGTAATCCGCGCCGACCTTGGCCAGGATCGCCTCAGGCATAATCGAAAACCCCGAGCCGCCCAAAATAATTTTTGCCTGGCTGGTTTTGCGGATCGCCCCGACAATATCCCTGACTGCCTCGATGTAACGCTGTTCGTTTAATAAATTGACGTTATCGATATTGCGGATGGATATTCCGATGATCTCAGGCTCAAATTCGCTGATGGCTTTAGCCAATGCCTCTATGGACCGCCCGGAGGCCAGGAAATCAAACTGCTGCACAGTATGCCCGGCGTTCTTAAGCCCGGCGGCGACCATGCTCAGGCCTAAAGGATATACCGAATACGGTGTGCTGGCGATATTAGATGAAATCAAAAAAACTTTCATATTTGTTTTTTGCCCCACTTAGACCGGTCACGTAAAGGCGGGCCGGAATATGTCCCATCCGCTTTTTCTTTTTCGATTACCTTAAGATACAGTTTAGCCATTTTTACTTCTTTACTGAAGCCGGAATAAAAAGTTTCCCAGGCGTATTCATACATTTTTTGCAAAGAGTCTACGCTCATTTTCGCCGGCTTAAATACGACTTCGCCGCCGGTATAGTTTATCCAGTTGTTATGCAGAATGCGGCCTTCTTTTTCTAATTGCGCCCGGATCGGAGAATGCGCAAACGGGGTAAGAATAGTAAATTCTGCCAGGTCTAATTTGATCTCCAATAAAAAATCCACTAAGCGTTTAATATAATCTTGGTCATGGTTATCCATCCCCAGGATGATTGTGCCTTCAACTCCGATGCCCCTGTCCTGCAGGCGCTGGACTTTTTTACGGATATGTTCAGAGGTATCCACTACCGCCTGATATACATACCAGCATCCGGCTGCGGCAGCCAGGTCAAGGATCTCATCGGTGTCTTTGATCGGATGAGATACCCATTTCTTTTTTAAAGGGGCAATCGCCCTGAACAGCTCCTTTTCCCAGGCATCATTCTGCGCCAGGGAATTATCGACGATAAATAAACGGTTGTTCTGGATGCTGGCGAATTCTTTAACTACCAGGTCAATCGGCCGCGGACGGAATTTGCATCCGCCTAAATACGGGGTGCAGCAGGGGAAACAATTAAAGCGGCAGCCGCGCGAGGCGTGCACCAGGTCGACCATCTGCACGCCGCGGAAATTATAGAGCGGCCGTTTTAAGATCTCCCGCCGGGCAGTGCCGATTAAATTTGTATCCGGAAAATTATTTAAATAATTATAAACTTTTTTGAGCGTGCCGTTTTTAAAATCCTCAAGCACCTCTTCCATCCTGCCTTCGGCTTCACCTAAGAATACGCTATCGGCATGCAAAGCGGTTTCTTCAGCATGCAGCATGGTGGCGATCCCGCCAAAGATGACTTGTTTACCGCCTGCTCTATATTTATCGGCGATCTCCCAGGCCCGCGGCATCTGGCAGGTGAGCATTACCGATAAGCAGATCAGGTCGGCATTTTCCGTAAAATCTAACGGCTCGACATTTTCGTCGCAAAATGAGAGGTCTACGCCCGCAGGAATTGTGGCGGCAAAGCAGACCGGCCCGTGCGGCGGCAGGTTAAATTCCGGCTGGTTTTTTAACTTTGGCCATTTTGGATAGATAAGCTTGATCTTCATTTTACCTTTGCAGCAGCTGACAGGCTGCTTGTTGAGTATCGGCATTAACTAAAAGTATAGTTCTGGCTGTCCTGGCTTTAAGCATCTGAAAAGCATATTTCAGTGATTCTTTCTGAGCATCTTTGGCAAATCCCAGATAAAACAGGCTGCCGGTTAAGCCAAAATGTATGGCCGCTTCGGCTAAGGGGCTTGAGGGTAAGGTATAGATAAATAAATTCCCCCGCGCCAGGGTCCTGCCGTTAGCAATATAATCATTAAAATACTCTAAGTTTGCCGCAAGAGCTGCGTCCTGGTTTGTTCCTAATATACTGATCTCCTGTTTTTTCCCGGCGGCATAATTGATTTTAGCGTCAAATAACGCCAGGGCAATACTTAAAACGGTTAGTTTTGAAACCGGGTCAAAGCGGGCGAAATTTGCCACCGGGTATTTGATTACCTGCGGCTGCAGCCCTGTGTAGAGGGATTTTAAATCCGCATACCCTTTCTGCCATTTATGCTTAAGGCAGCCGTATTTATTTTGCCTGACCCAGCCTGCTCCTTTGATCATTTAATTTTTTCGGTTACGGCTTTGGCGATATTCTGGTTAAGTTTACGCGCGGCATTGATCCATTCCCTTCCGGAGAAAACAGAATCATCCTGTGAAAGGATCATATTTGAACCGTTAGCAGACAGATTATAATGGATCTTAAGGGAAACCCCGCCTGCCCCGTAGCCGACAACCATGCGTGCTGCCTTGCTTCCGGGGTTATAGTCAGTGATTTTGACCATTAATAAATAATTACCGGAGGCGGCCGTAAACTCCTGGCGTTTTTCGATTGATTTTGCCTCAAAGCCCGCTTTGGCATAACGGCTAAAGACCCTGACTAAATCGCGTTTCATCCATTCAGCTAAACTGGCGCGTGATTTAGCCTGCCGGGCATTAAGCGAGCTATCTACACCGTCATCAAAAAGAATATTGATCGTGTTCTTGGCGGTATTCTCTTGTGCCGCTGCTGACGGTTGAATTAAACCGGTGATAAAGGTTATCGATAAAATAAACGTAAGCACAAACAGGTATCTTTTCATCTTTTCCTCCTTAGTTAATGTTTTTTAGAATTAAGACCGAATTTACACCGCCAAAGCCGCAATTATCCAGCATGATTGCGCCCGGTTTTATCTTTTTTGCCGTAGCAGCTGCCCAACCCGCGGCTTGTTCATCGGTATCTCTTAAGCCTACGGTCGGCGGAACAGTTCTTTCCCGCAGAACTTTGACAGCCACAATCGTTTCGATTAATCCGGCTGCCCCTAAAGTATGGCCGATGGCTCCTTTGACCGAATAAAGCGGCACAGGTTTATTGTTAAAGATATGTTTAAAAGCGGTTAGCTCCATCGCATCGTTATAAAGAGTGCCGGTGCCGTGTCCGGAGATACCGCTGATTTTATCTTTAGCCAGCCTTGCTTTTTTTAATGTTTTGGTAATTGCCTGGATCAGGCCTTGGCCGTTACGTGCCGGACCGGTCATATGATTAGCATCACAGCTTAAACCCCACCCGCAAACCTGAGCAAGCGCCGGGCGTTTTTCTTTTTTAGCGCGTGCCTGGCTCATCAGCAGGATAAATCCTGCTGCCTCTCCCAAAGAAAGCCCGCTGCGATTTTTATCAAAAGGCTTGGCCACCTCTTTATCTAAAGCCATCAGCGAAGAAAACCCGCTAAAAACAAATTCCGTTACCGCATCAGCGGCGGCCACTAAACAGCAGTCGGTTAAGCCGCTTTCGATCATTTGGGCGGCCTGGCCGATTGCCGCGCTTCCTGATGCACAGGCGCAGGAAATAAGTAAGCCGTTAGTTTTGACTCCGGATAGCCGTTTTACTTTTTTTAAAAGCCCGCCCGGGCAGCTTTCTTCTGCCCGGTTAGTTTTATTCAGCACGGCTTGCTCCAGGAGGTCGATTTCTCCGGCGGTTGTAGCTAAGATCAAAAAAGCATCTTTGGGAATAATGTCCGCTGACCGGGAAAAAAGAATTTTAAACATTTGTCCGGCCAGTGATTCAGGGCTTTTTACTGTCAGAGCCGGTATGGTTGCGGCATTATGGCTTAAGCAGGACTGGGTACAAAAGCGGTTTAATTTATCTAAGCGGGTTTTGGCGGATAAAAGCCCATCCCAAAGCGGCCCGATCCCCTCTCCGTAGGCAGAAACCAGATCATAATTTGTGATTACCGCTTTTATTTTAGGCATTTAAGCTTGCCTTCCTTCCAGCGCCGGCGCAGGTTCTCTAAAATTTCCGGTGAAACGATATACGGCTGATTGGTTTTTGCGTCGATAAACATCTGGACAGTATACCCGCGGGTAGAAATCGTCCCGTCAGTTTTAATCACTGCATATTCAATGTAAAGCTTAGCCCCTTCGCTCCAGATGTAAGAGGCTTTTACGGTAAACTCCTCATCTAGAAAAAGCGGCCGGTAGTAATCGATGTGGAATTTTACAATCGGTGCGCGGATGCCGCCGGAAAAATAATCATTAAAGGAAAGCCCGCAGCGCCTGCCTAATTCGGTCTGCGCCTGTTCAAAATATATAGCATATTGGCCGTACCAGACGATACCCATAATGTCCACTTCATTAAAACTGACCCTTCTTTTTACCTGAAAGCTGACCGGTTCAGGGCTGCCGGGGAGCGGTTTAAAATATTCTTCGGGTTTTGCGCGCATCAATACTTCTCCTTTTTATACCTTAAAGGATATTTATCCTTAATTGCAGCTCGGCGATTTTTTTATCTTCACAAGATACCTTGACCGAAAGGACTGATTCCGTGTCGTTCTTAGGGGTTTCTTCAAGGGAAAAAATCAGTTCCTGATTAAAGGTCAACGGGGCAAAGAATTTTGCCAGGATAATTTCGCTTAAACGGATATTTCTCCCTTTACGCTCCTCCAGGACTAAAAGCCCTGCCTGGATCTTACAGACTCCGGGCAAGATCGGCTTATTCGGAAAATGCCCTTTAAAGCCGATAAATTTTTTAGCAAAGCAAAAACGCGCCCGGGTTTTAAGGTCGCTGACCTTTTCGATTTCCTGTAAACTTGACTTGATCTCAGTTTTTAATTTACTCATTATAGCGGGCCTCTTTTAAACGGATGATTAAATTATATCCGAAACGGCGGTGTTTTAAGATCACGGCTTTTGGATAAAGGCGGTTATTCGCCAAAAGGTAATCATAATAATAAACGCTCCATTCTAAGCGGTTATTCCGGTAATAATGCTTCTGGGTAAGTAGATGCCTGGGCCCGGCAAAAACGTATTTTAAGCGGCCGTCCTGATGTATTTGAGTAAAAATAATCCGGTATTTTTCTTTTTTTACCTTTGCCTCCGGCAGCGGAGCCAGGTTAAAATAAATCCGGCGGATATCCTCTCCTACGGCCTGCGGCAAGTCCCCTCTTTGCAAGAGTTCATTTAAGACGAAATTTGCTTGTATCTGCTCTCTGTCGCCGGTTAATTCAAATAACTTGATTCCGACCGGGCTGATGCAGGAGACCTGAAAGGTATTGTTTTCTAAATCCAGGAGTGTATATCCTAAAGCGGCAAAGCTCTGCCATTTGTATTGAAAAACAATGCTGTTGATCACTTCCAGTTTCTGGGTTGTCAGGCGGCTAAACTCCCGGCGCAGGGTTTCTGGGTCGGCATCGTTTAAGGGCACGTACTCAATATTCCTGAAAGGAATTGAGCTGCAGCCGCAACAAACCAGGATAAACAAAAATAAAAATGATAATTTAAAGTCGGGCATCTAACTTATCTTTCCATAACCGGTAAACCGAAGGAATAATTAATATGCTGCTTAAGTATCCGGATAATACGCCGGTAGTCAAAGTTACTCCGATAGAAAATAATACCGGATGCACGGCAAAGATCAAGACCCCCGCTCCGATCAGCGTGGTGATCGCCGCTAAGCTTGTCGCCGCAACGGTAGCCGTCCAGTATTTATATTTACAATAATACACCATAAATATCCCGTAGTCACTGACTATCCCTATGACGACCATTGCCGCAATTAAAGCAGGGATATTTAAGGCTAAGCCGCTTAAACGGGTTACTGCTCCGATTAAAAGCAGGCCTGTAATCACCGGGATGAGCGCAATCACCGTCAGGCGGAGGTTTCTTAATAAAAACCCGGTCAGGCCCAGGGTAAGTAAAATCGCCAAGATTGCCAGATAAATAAACTCGCTGCCTAAGGCATGCGAGACCTGCCGGGAGAAATTTTTACGGGAGACTAAAAGTGAACCCGGATACTTATCTTTGATCGGGGAAAGTTTAGCGATGTATTCATCTGTATCCTGAAAAAATGATATGATCTGATAATCAGCGCCTTTATTCAATACAAATTGATCTTTAAGCTGGTTAAAAAAGAATAGGCCGGAAGGCTCCTGGCTTGCCTGGTTAACCGGATTCTCTAATTGCTGAATAAACGGGTAAAAGGCATCGGAAGAAAAACCAAACTCCTGCCCGTATTCGGCAAGTGTGTTTTTTAATTGCCCGATTTTCTGCCGGTCCCAGAATTTATTCCAGGCTTCCAGGTTCTCCTTACGCCTGATCATCCCCGGCCAGATTGAGGCAAAACTGTTAAAATTATCTTTATCGCCTGGCTGTATACCTGATGGTTAAGGTTGTAGGCCTCCTCAAGGTTGGCTGCGGATATGACAAATACCGCCGGCAGCTCTTTACTTCCCCAAGTCTTATGAAATTCATTTTCGCTTCTTTCTACCTCCCTGCCGGCTCCGTCAAACTGGTTAATATCATTGTTAAATTTTACCCGGCTGGACAATCCGAGTGCGATAATCATCAGAATAATCCAGGTCAGAAATAACAGGCGGTCGGAGATCCGAAAATTAATTTTGCCGGCAGGTTTTTCCTGAGCTTTAGCGGATAAAAACGGCTCCTGTTTAATAAAATGCGGCAGGAAAAATTGGACAAAGATTAAACAAAGAATAATGGCAAAATTGGAAAAGAACGCCAGCTGGTGGTAGCCCCGGACGCTGGAGAAGAAAAATACGATAAAAATGCTGATGGTCGTCAGGGCGCCAAAAAGCATCGGTTTTCTGATCTTATTAATTGTTGCTGAACTGTTGCCGGACTTGCGCACAGCCATGTAAACATAAATGCCGTAATCGATGGTGATGCCGGCGATCACCGTGCTTAGGCCGATGACAAAATAAGATAATTCCTTAAAAATCTGAAAGGTTACTGCTGTGGTTATTAAAACCGCTCCCAGCGGCATCAGAAAGATGATCAATGCCCGCCAGTCACGGAAGATAAATAAAAATAACAGAATAAATCCAATGGCCGCAATTGTGGTCGTCAGGCGAATATCATTTTTGATGATCTCTTCGTTCTTTACCGTGTGCATATGCCCGGCAATGATATCGGCGCGGATATAGGCGGGAAGCTGTTTTAATTTTTCCTGCAGGTAGCTGACGATCTTACGGCTGCCAAACCCTTCGGTTAAAAGCACGGAGGTTTTAACAATGATCATCGTGCTTGATCCATCCTGACTGATCAGGTGGCCGTTATTCAGCGTTACATTATAGCCGGAGGCCTGAGAAAGTTTTTGGATATCGCTTAATATCCCGGAATACAAATTTAACGGGTCAGCGCGCATAAAAGGAATGGTAAAAGCGCTGCCCGGGGATAAACTTTGGCGGTAGATCGAGCTTAAACGTTCTTTTATTTTATCGGGGGTAAGTTTTGCGTTAAGTTCAGGCAGGGAATCCGCATTGATCAGCTGGGGGCAGAACTGTAAAAAAAAAATCGCCTCCTGCATGAGGTTTGCTCCGGAGACGCTGCTGATTACCTGGCGGATCAGCGGGGAATTTAAAGAAGCGGCTAATTTATCTGCCTCAAAAATCAGGTTATCGCTGGTATGCTTTTGGTCAGTAAGGCGCAGAGAGATTACTAATTTATCCGAAAAATTTGATTCGCGTAAAAAACGCATTGACTGCTGCACCTGGCTGTCTTGCGGCAGCATGGATTCGATATTATTGTTGTATTTTATAAATTTTAAACCGAAAAAACTGGCTAAAAGCATAAAACCCAAAAGCGCAACCGCGGTTTTTTTATGTTTAGCCACAAAATTATACATCAGATTTTACCTCCCAGGCAGCTTGGGGGATCTTTTGGTTGAGCCGCGGGTTGATAAATTCAAGCAAAGTAGAATCTCCGCTTTTTTCCAGAATCTCTATT
>CAZEBD010000034.1:10379-11232 GCA_964510625.1 uncultured Planctomycetales bacterium | reverse complement strand
TCGGTAAGCGGATCCCAGACAGAGTAATCTACACCGTTTAAAATCCCGCTTAAATCATTCTTACGTTTGCGCAGGAGCCCTTCTAATCCGAATCCTAATTCTTTACTCTGGATCTCCTGAGCATAGGTGGGGCTGACGGTATTGATCAGGTCAGCATAGACGATCCCGCCCTTTAAAAGGTTGATCTTATTGTAAAACTCAAAACCGTCGATATTAAAAAGTTCCCAGCCTAATTCCGTTTTCGGGAATTCTTCTTTAGGAAAGATCCCCTGGTAGCCGATATTATGCAGGGTTAAAATAGATTTTATCCGGGCATAGAACGGATCATCGGAATACAGTTTTTTCAGATAGACCGCCGCAAGGCTCCCCTGCCAATCATGCAGGTGCAGGATATCGGCGCCGAAATCTACCTCTTTTAATAAAGACAATGCCCTTTGGCAAAAATAAGCAAAACGTTCCAGGTTATCCGGATAATCCCCGTGTTTATCCCCATAAAGCCCTTCCCGGTAAAAATAATCTTTGTTCTCCACAAAATATACTTTAATATTTTTACCGATGACCGCCGAAGTGATATCTTTGGCGACCCGGGTGATTTTGAGCTTAGCCTCCGCAATACATTTGTAAGCCGGCATAATGATAATAATTTCATGGCCGCAATACTCCAAAGCCAGCGGCAATGCTCCGGCCACATCCGCCAGCCCTCCGGTCTTGGCAAAAGGCACAACCTCCGAAGCGACCATCGCAATTTTCATCGGGCCACCCCGCTTTCTACCGTAAATTCGGACATCTTAAGCCAATTGGCCCCTTTTTTCATATCCACTTTTATCGGAACTTTAAGCTTCATGACATTCTC
>CAZEBD010000034.1:5576-10369 GCA_964510625.1 uncultured Planctomycetales bacterium | reverse complement strand
TCTCCATTTCATCCTTAACCATCCCTCCTAATTGGTTTAATTCTGAAATCGGCAGGTCAAAAACCAGTTCATCATGGATTTGTAAGATCATCTTAGCTTTTAAACCTTTACTTTTGATCTGCGGCGCAATCTTGATCATCGCTAACTTGATCAGATCGCTGGCAGAACCCTGGATCGGGGTATTTACCGCCTGGCGCTGGGCAAACTGCCGGATCCCCATATTTTTGTTATGAATATCGGGGATATACCTGCGCCTGCCCAAAAGCGTAGTTACGTATCCCTGCTCCTGGGCGGATCTGATCTGAGCATCGATATATTCTTTTACTTTAGGGTAGCGTAAAAAATAAGCGTGAATAAAATCCTGAGCCTGATTGACCGGAATATCCAGGTCTTTGCTTAAACCGAATGCGCTCTGGCCGTAAACAATCCCGAAATTCACCCTTTTGGCTACTTCGCGCATCCCGGCTTCGACTTTGGATTCAGCAAGATTATAGATCAGGGAAGCAGTCAGCCGGTGCACATCCTGGTTGAGGCTAAAGGCCTCGGTTAAAGTAGGATCGCCGCATAAATGCGCCAGCACCCTTAATTCGATCTGAGAATAATCGCAGGATAATAAACAATTATCCGGGCCAGTGGCAATTACCGCCTGCCGGATCAAAGAACCAATATCGGTCTTAATCGGAATATTCTGCAGGTTAGGATTACTTGAACTAAGCCGGCCGGTTTCCGTGCCGGCCTGGTTAAAAGAAGTATGCACCCGTCCATCCAGCGGGCTGACTAACTTAGGCAAAGCATCGACATAGGTGTTCTTTAATTTTGTCAGCATCCGGTATTCCAGCAATAACGCCGGCAGCTTATGCTTTTGGCTTAAACGCTTAAGCACCTCCTCATCGGTCGAGAAACCAGTCTTGGTCTTTTTGACCGCCGGTAAACCTAATTTCTCAAAGAGCACTTGAGCCAACTGTTTAGGTGAATTAATATTAAACTGTGTGCCGCTTGAGGCATAAATTTCCTCGATCAGCTTAATCAACCTTAGCTGGATATCATAAGAAAGTTTTTTCAGGAGCTCCAGGTCAAGCTTGATCCCCTCAATCTCCATCTGCGCCAGGATAGCGACTAAAGGCATTTCCAGCTCAACGAATAATTTAAGCAGGCCTTTTTCCGCCAAACTCTTTTCCAGGGCAGGCTTCAAACCCTTGATCAAAGCCAGGGCATGCTGCGGGGACAAAGCGCCCGGGCGGATGAATTCCCCCAGATTTTCTAAAGCCAGGTCCTCCAGCGCATAGGAAGAGCGCGAGGGATTCAATAGGTAGGCCGCGATCATTACATCAAACCCCAGGCCGGACAAATTTAATCCGTCTTTGGCCAGGCCGACTTTTATTTTCTTCAGGTCAAACCCGGTCTTTTTTATTTTGTCGCTTGAGATAATTTCAGACAGGTGGCCATCGGCCCGGCCGGCGGTAAACAGCTTATCGCCTGCTGCGTAAAACAAATCCCCGGAATCGGCGCCGAAAATGACGATCTCATCGCAATCCTCTAGGAGCCTGCCGGCTTCCTGCTTTGTGCCGATATGCAGATCAGATGCTGCCGGTTCATTTCCGGTTTCCGGCAGCTCCGCTAATAATTTTTTAAACTCTAACTTCTTAAAGATCTGGGCTAACCGCGCATAATCCGGCTGGCCGATTTTTGCCTGCGCCAGGTCAAGTTTCAGCTCCGATTTACGGTTAAGGTCAACCAGCTCCTGGTTTAATTTTATCTGCTTTAAGTTCTGGGTAATCGCATCCCGGATCTTTTCAGGCTGGACTTTTGAAATATTTTTAAGCAATTTATCCAGCGACCCAAAAGCATTGATCAGTTTCTTAGCGGTAACCTCCCCGATCCCGGGAACGCCGGGGATATTATCCGAAGCATCCCCCATCAGCGCGATCATATCGCTGACCTGCTTTGGCAAAACGCCGAAATGTTTCTTGACCTGTGCTTCATCATAAAGCAGGCCGTCATCTTTATAGGGGCTAAATACCGAAATATTCTTATTCACTAACTGCAGAATATCCTTATCGCTGGAGACGATGGTTACCGCAATCTTTTTGGCCGCGGCGGTTTTGGCTAATTGCGCCATCAGGTCGTCGGCCTCAAAACCTTTTTTTTCAAAGATCGCAATCCCGTAGGCGCTGATCACCTCTTTAATGATCGGGATCTGGCTGACTAAACCTTGCGGCATATTTTCCCGCTGCATCTTGTATTGGGCAAATTTAGCCAGCCGGAAGGTATCGCGCGAAACATCAAAACAACAAGCCAGGTAATCCGGCTTTTTTTCTTTTAATATTTTATTCAGTATATTTAAAAAAATATATACGGCATTGGTCTCCTGCCCCCAGGAGGTCCGTAGAATTTGCGGAGCACTGGCTGCATAGTAGGCCCGGTAACAAAATGCCGTGGCATCAATCAAGAATAAACTCTTTTTAGCCATTAATTAAATGTTTAAGGAATTCAATATAGGGAAAGATGTTTTGCGGTACGCTTCCTATCGGGTCAGGGCTCTTCGCTCGGCCTTATCGATAAACGCTTCGATCTCCTGATTCTGCGGGTCTAAATACTGCGCATCCAAAGCTTCCCGGATCGCCGTAGCCATATCATCTTTATTAAAGGCGGCTTTAGCTTTTTTAAAATGCGCCTGAGCAAGGTTTTCATCGCTCTGGTTAAGTACGGCTCTATCTTGCCCCACATCTTTAAGCAGGGTTAAGACCTCTTGTTCCTGTTGATCGGCAAAGGGGCGGGCGGATAAAGACATTTTTATATCGCTGAGCCTGCCGGCTGCTTTCTGCGTCCAGGGATCATCCTGATCGCCTACCTCGACGCGTTTAGACCAATAAAATTCCGCTTTACTTAAATCCCGCCGGCCTTCATAAAGCAGTGCTAAGTTCGTATAGGCACCGGCCAGAAGCGGATCAATTGTAGCTGCTTTTAAATAACTTTCTTCAGCCTGAACGGGCGAGCCCATTGCTTCGTAAACTACGCCGGCATCATTGTATACTTCGGCAAAACCCGGATAAATTTCGATGGCTTTCTGATAGAAGCTCATTGCCCGCACTAAATCGCCAGACTGCTGAGCGAGTAACCCTAACTGGCGGTATTTTCCTGCCTGCTCCTGCTTTACCTCAGAAACAGTCATAATCTCCGAGGCATTTTTTTGCTCTTTAGCAAAAGCAAACCCGACACAACAAAAAACATATAATATTGCGGTTACAGTAATTATGAGTTTAGGCGGGAGACGGTTATTCATATGTCTAAAAGATATTATATACATAAAACTATCCGCGTCAAGCAACTTTTTATATAATCGGATCCATATTTAATGCCGGATGCCCGGCTTTCTGCAAGAAGGCTAAAAGCGCTTCAGAGGTAGTGGCCACGGTTTCATCTGCGATCTTTTCCAGGAGGTCCGGCTGGCCGATTTCTTGAGCGCGCAATCTTAATTTATCCCCTAAAAGCTCTTTTAGCTCTTTAGGCATCCAGACTACCCTGGCTAATCCTCCCTCGGCGGAAATAAATTTTTTACTTAAAATATAAAGCTTGCCTACCCCTAAAAATCCCGGGGTCTGCACACCTCCGCCGACTGAACCGGCCAAAGTCGTAAAGCTCATCCCGGAAGGGGTCATTCCGGAATAATCACGGTGCACCAGCATTACACCGTTGGCTTCCGGAATAATCGCCACAATGCATTCAAAACACCCGCAGGATGATTGCGGCCCGTCCATCAAAGAATACATACTTACTTTATCGATCGTCTGGTTGGATTTTTGCAGCACAAAATCATTAATATTGTCCCACTGGCCAAGGCGGCCGTCTATAAGATTGCCTTTGATTACCGGCTGATTGGGCCCGGTCGGAACGATCTCAAAAGAAGCTTTGGCATCCAGCCAGGAGTAGGCTCCGCATAGGCCTAAGCGCTCCGGAGTAACGATGCAGACATGATTAGGCGCAAAAGACTGGCATAATAAACAGGAATAAAAAGTATCCACGCTTTCATCGGTCATCCCGGCTAAACGTTCATCGCGCTGGTTATACGCTTGCTGGGCCTCCTGCGTGATCCTGGCGACATCCTCCTGCTTAGTGTAAAGTTTAACCTGCACTTTATCCACGATCGCGCTGTATTCAGAATGCAGCATCGCATGCAAAACAACCCCTAAATGTTTTAACCGGAAGCCTTTATTATAAGCATCTTTGGATATCCTGATCCAGACCATATCGCGCTGGCCCATATGCATTAAACCCATGCAATAATTAACAAAGCGATGAATTTGGCGCTCTAAGATCGGCTCAAAATCTTTTTGCATCTTACGGCCAAAGACATCTACCGCAATCGCCAGCGGCAAAGATTTACTGCCTGCAGGCAGCTGGTCGATATCCGGACCGATCAGTTCTACGGAGCCGTCGGTAATACTTTGCTCATCACCGAAAGTCAAAAATTCAATCGCGCTGGAGGCCTTGCCTCCGAATTCGACAGCCAGCTGCTCCCGGCGCACGCGTTCCCCTTCAAAAGCCGCCGCATATGGCACCGGGACATCGACCTGGGCCACCTTCACTTTAATCCCGCGGGTCAGGATACATTTGGAAGGTAATTTTTTGTAATCTTTTTCGGTAACTATTGCCTCAAATAAGGTAGTATCCAGCTTGCCCAGCTGCGGCACCTCTAAATCCGTAATGATCGGCAGGCCGAACGCCAAAGCCCCCAGGCCGGTTGAGACTAAAAGTTCATCGACATGGGATAACAAAAGGACAAATGCCGGAAC
>CAZEBD010000034.1:0-5566 GCA_964510625.1 uncultured Planctomycetales bacterium | reverse complement strand
GCGGTTGCGGATATACTCAGCAATCCCCTGCCACTGCCCGGGTTTGTTACCTCCGTAAATTAAAGGCGCGCGCACCGCAAAATTAACTGCGTAAATCGCCGACAAATAATCATCGCCTAAGGCCACGATGTAATTTTCTAAACCCAGGGCCACCCCCTGACTCTCCAGCTGTTTGCGGAAAGTATTTCCACCGAGATTACCGGCTAATAAACTGACAATGCTTTTAGATTGAAAATCGCGGATTAAAGAGACTGCGGATTGTTCATCTTTAGCCGGTCCCAGGATTACCGCAATCCCGGCGATACGGCCATCCACTAATTGCAGGCCCAGGCTACGCAAAATCTTGTCCGGAATAAAACCTAACCCCTCTTTCGGATGCCCCTGGTTAGACACGGCCAAGGCCGCCAGAATCTCCTCGCAAAGCAAGGTAGCTATACCTTTATTGAATAAACCTGCCAGGCTATCCACAAATAAACCGCTTGAGGCCGCCTGATTATTTACCAAAGATTCTGCCTGGGCTAAAGCTAGCGAGCAATCCCCCAAGGTTTTTACTTCAATATTTAAAAGCGCGTTAATTAAAGGCAGGTAATAATTAGTTTCAGGAAATTCAATCTTTGCGCTTTGGCCTTTTTGGCTGATCGCCTGGCTTAAAGATTGGCGCGCCAGGTCTAAAACACCTTGCGCCCCCTTAGTCCCCAGCTCTACAATTAATTGCGGCAGCGATTCTGTCATGGCCTGCTCCTTTATGGGTTCCGACATCGCTTTATCCATAAATATCACTAAACATACGCCAATGGCTTTACCGTCTTTGAGCTTGACTGCTTCCGCCCTGCCCTCACCGACAATCTCCGCAATCGATGAATCGATTAGCTCCAGGTCAGCCGGAAGTCTTTCGCCACCTGGTGCGGATACCCCACCCTTAATGGTATTGGGCGGGTACGCCGCCTCTGCGGCGACTAATTTAACGGCAACTTTATATTTATCATGCACCTGCTTGCCCAGCTTTAAAATTGCTGACAAGGGCCCTTCGATACAGACCGTATCGTTGATCAGATAATCATCTAATTTCTTAAAATCATCCTGCGTGCCGATAAAAACTACGCCTTTTTTTCTTGCGCCGGGTATCTGAGGAAGGTTATTTGCCATTTATAATCCGGAAGCCTCCAAAACCTGCGGGACAATTTTATCCTGGCCAATGGACATAATATGGATCCCCTGGCACAGCGGTTTTAATCCCCTGATTAATTTACTGGCAATCTCAATGGAAGTAGCTGCTTTGTCTTGGGTGCTTTCCATCTGTTTGATTAAATCATCCGGCACGCAAATACCGGCAACATGATCATTCATATATCTGGCCATATGCGCTGACTTAAGCAGGACTATGCCGGCCATAATCGGCACTTTATATTGTTTTACTTTGGCGATGAAATTTTCAAATATTTTAACATCAAAAACCGCTTGGGTCTGGAAAAATTCCGCACCGGCGGTAATCTTTTTCTCCATTTTCATAATTTGCGGCTCAAGCGGATCAGAGCTCGGGTTAACTACCGCACCTAAACAAAATTTCGGCGGCTCTCCTTCTAATTTATGGCCCTGCATATCAAAGCCGGTCTCCAGTTTTCTGGCTACCTGTAATAATTGCACCGAATCCAGGTCAAATACCGGTTTAGCCTGCGGATGGTCGCCTAAACTCGGATGGTCTCCGGTAGCAATCAAAATATTTTCAATACCTAATGCCGCAGCCGACAGCAAATCTGATTGCAGCGCGAGGCGGTTGCGGTCGCGGCAGGTAAGCTGAAAGATCGGCTCAAAACCTTTTTGTTTAAGCAGAAAGCTGGCGGTCAATGACCCCAGGCGCATGATTGAACTCTGTAAATCCGTGACATTGATCGCATCGACTTTATTGCGGATAAGTTCGGCGGCGGCCAATAAGCGGGCGGTATGGATGCCTTTTTCCGGCCCCACCTCTGAAGTGAGTAAAAATTTACCTGCTTGTATTTTTTCTTTAAATGTCATTGGAATATATTAAAGCGGCAAGAAATCTTCTATGATTGCTGCGCTTTGGCTGCCTCCACCAAGTTGCGCATAAGGATGGCTACCGTTAACGGCCCCACCCCTCCCGGAACAGGAGTAATGTAAGCGGCGCGCTTGGCGGCCGATTCAAATTCTACATCCCCGATAATTTTATCATTTAGGCGGTTGATCCCCACATCAATAACCACTGCACCCTCTCTGATCCAGTCCCCTTTGACCAAGTTGGCCTGGCCGACAGCCACGATAAGCACTTCCGCCCTTTTCACATGCTCCTGAAGTTTACCGGCTTTACTGGTAGCGATATGGCAGATCGTCACTGTGGCAAATTTTTCCAGTAACAACATCGCCAGGGGTTTACCGACGATCTCGCTGTGGCCGACAATGACTACCTCTTTACCATACAAATCCATCTCAATAGAATTCAATAATTCCATTACGGCGTTGGCCGTGCAAGCGGCAATCCGGGCTTTAGCAAACATTAACTTACCGATGTTGGAAGGATGCATACCCTCGACATCCTTGCTCGGCTGGATTAATTCACAGACCTTCATATAATCAATTTGCTTAGGCAGAGGAGACTGCAGGATAATCCCGTTTACCAAAGGATCGGCATTAAGCTTAAGCAGAAAATCAACTAATTTATCTTCGGAAATATCCGGCGGCAACTGATGCAGCTGATAAATTATTCCCAACTCCTGCGCAATCCTGGCCTGGACTTTAGCGTAAGCCAAGGTTCCGGAGTCCTCTCCGATCATAATACTAGCCAGGACCGGTGCCGACTTCAGGCTTTTGATCTGGGTCCGGAGATTAGTGATAATTTTATCTGCGACGACCTTACCCTCTAATAATTTTGCCAACGCGCTCCTCCGTGTTCAGACGAATCCTGGAAATAACCCGGTACAAAGAATTTAATTCCTGGTTTAATTTGCGGGATAATTTTACTTGCCCCAGGATTTTAAGATTAATCCTGACATTGTAATAGGCAGAGCTGAATGCCGATTCTAAAAGCACGGCTGCTACGGCTACATCGCTGATTAAATTAATATTGCCCTTGGTAATCAACGGCAGGCATAATTGCGCTGCCTTAACACTTAAACGCGCTACTTTAAGCGGTACATTCAGGGATTTTCCAATATCCTTGCTTTGGTAAGCTAAAACGTCTAAGTCCACTAATTCCATAAATTCTTTTCTTAGTTTTTCAGATTTACTTAATATTGTTTTTAGCTGGCTCTGAAAAGCTGCATAGCGCGGTTTACCTAAAGTAAAATTCACCACCATACTGATCAAGGCGGCCCCCAATGCCGCATTAAGCGCGCAAACTGATCCGCCTCCGGGAGCCGGGGTTCTGGCAGCAAGGTCATTTAAATATTTATTTAAGGTTTGGTTTTTATATTTCATTTTTTTAAACAGTAAAATTTGAGCTTAACTCAAAAGCATCCGTAATTAGAGAGATTTCCGGATGATCATCAACATACAAAAGAGCAAGCACATCAAAACGCGCCGGAGAATCCAGGAGATTTTTCGACTTTAAATAGGAAACCGCAACCTTAGAGATCTTTCTCTGTTTAGCAGCCGAAACCGCCTCCTGAGGCAGGCCCTGATTAATCGAATGCCGGGCTTTGACCTCGACAAAACAGATTATTCCGTTTTGCCGGCCGATAATATCAATTTCACCGAATTTATTTTTGTAGTTGCGTTCCAGGACCTGATAACCTTTGGCTTCTAAAAACCCGACCGCTGCGTCTTCAGCAGCGTTTCCGAATTCTATTTTTCCCGGACGCACCTTAAAAAACTCTTTCTATGAATGGCAACCGGGCCTTTTTTCCTTAAAATATCCCGGTGGCTCTGCGTAGGATATCCTTTATGCTTAATAAATCCGTAGTGCGGATAAAGCTTATCAAAAACCGCCATAATCTGATCCCGGTGTTCTTTAGCCAGGATGCTGGCAGCAGCAATACTTAAAGATTTACCATCCCCTCCCACAATGCTCTGATAAGGTAAATCTAATTTAAATTTCATGTTGCCGTCAACCAATACAAAAGCGCGTTTTAAAGAGGCGGGCTTTAGCTGACAGGTGAGCCTGAGAACCGCCTTTTGCATCGCTAAAATCGTTGCCTGCAGGATATTGACCTGGTCGATCTTTTGATGGTTGACCGCGGCAACCGCATATAAAGATTTATTTTTGATCTCTGAAAGAGCAGCCCGGCGCTGAACCGGATTTAATTTTTTTGAATCATCGACGCGGTTAGTAAACTTAAAATCTTTTAAGACAACTGCTGCCGCCACTACCGGTCCAGCTAAAGGCCCGCGGCCGGCTTCATCCACTCCGATAATAAAATCATAGCCCTTGGCTCTTAGCTTTTTTTCGAAAACCAACACTTATGCGGATGCTTCTTCTTTGCTTTGGATCTTGGTCGCATGCTTGCCAACCTTGCCTCTTAAATAATAAAGCTTGGCTCTTTTAACTTTACCAGAACGGATAAGTTCGATTCGCTCAATTACCGGTGAATAAAGCGGGAAAACCCTCTCTACCCCTTCGCCGGATGAGACTTTACGCACGGTGAAATTAGTTTTGGTGCCTGAACCGGCTTTGGCAATCACCACGCCTTCGAAAGGATGCAGGCGGAATTTATCCGGCCCTTCAGGGATCCTAGTCAGGACCTTAACTGTATCCCCGACATTGAATTTGGGCATTTCTTTCTTAGTGAAACTGGCTTCGATTGATTTAATATCCATCTTCTTGTTGCTCCTTTCTATTACTTTTGTTTTTTTAGTAAATCCGGCCTTTTCAGCCGGGTACGCGCCAGCGCTTGTACCTTGCGCCAGGCATTAATTTTTGCATGATCCCCGGAGAGTAAAACCTCCGGCACCGGCCAATTTTTGAACTTAGCCGGGCGGCTGTATTGCGGATACTCTAATAGATTACCTTTGAATGACTCAAAATTCAAGGAGTTTTTGTCTCCGAGCACCCCGGGAATCAGGCGGACGACACTGTCTACCAGAACCATTGCTGCCAGCTCCCCTCCGGTCAGAACATAATCGCCGATTGAGAGCTCTTCATCCACCAAATACTGCCTGACCCGTTCATCAATACCTTCGTAATGGCCGCAGATCAGGATCAGGTTCCGGCAACCGGATAGCTTCTTGGCATAAGCCTGGTCTAACCGCCTGCCTTGCGGGCACATTAAAATTACTTTAGCCTTGCCTTTAATCTTCTTTTTAATCGCCTGAATGGCTTTAAAAACCGGCTCGACCTGGATAACCATCCCGCTGCCCCCGCCAAACGGCCGGTCATCAACTTTATGGTGCTTATCTAAAGTGTAATCCCTTAGATCATGCGCATAAATCTTGACCTTACCTTTGGCTTGAGCGCGCTTGATGATCGACTCATCCAGCACTGCCGAAAACATCTTAGGAAAAATACTGATAATATCTATGCGCATATCTGATTATTGTAATTCATTAAAAACATCTGTTTAAATTGGGTGAATTTATCCTCTTTAATCGCCTGGCGCACTTTGCGCATTAAATC
>CAZEBD010000033.1:0-11553 GCA_964510625.1 uncultured Planctomycetales bacterium | reverse complement strand
TGAAGGCAAGGGCAAGGTGATTGATATCCTTTCCCAGAAAGTTGATTATATCGTACGCTATCAGGGCGGTAACAATGCCGGGCATACGGTGGTGGTCGGTAAGCAGCATTATGTTTTTCATCTGATCCCTTCCGGAATATTACATGCGGGCAAGATCTGCTGCATCGGTAACGGAGTGGTGGTCGATCCGCAGGTGCTATTGTCTGAATTAGGCGATCTTACCAAAAACGGTATTGATTTTAGCCGGAGATTCAAGATCTCGGCTTTAGCCCATGTGATCATGCCTTACCATAAGAACCTGGACCAATTGCGTGAAACTAAAAGAAAGAATAAAATCGGCACTACCGGCAGAGGTATCGGGCCCTGTTATGCCGATAAGATTAACCGCTGCGGGATTCGGATGGTGGATTTATTGAACCCCGAGGTCCTCCGGGATAAGCTTAAGGATAATTTAAAAGAAAAAAATGAGATCTTTAAGAAAGTTTACCGGCATCCGGGCTTTAGTTTTCAGGAGATCTATACCAAGTATCTGGGGTATGGCAAGCTGTTTGCCCCTTATATTTGCAACACCGCCCTTTTATTAAATAAAGCCACAGCTGCTAAAAAGGATATTTTATTGGAAGGGGCGCAGGGGACTTTTTTAGATATTGATTTCGGGACCTATCCTTTTGTGACCTCATCATCGACGATCTCCGGGGGGGCCTGCATCGGCACCGGGATTTCGCCGGATAAGATCAGCAAAGTCGTCGGTGTCTGCAAGGCATATACTACCCGGGTCGGCGAGGGGCCGTTTCCTACCGAGTTTGAGGAGAGTTTTGCTAAAATCATGCGTGATCGGGGTAATGAATTCGGCGCCACTACCGGCCGGCCGCGCAGATGCGGATGGTTTGATGCAGTAATCGCCCGGGAGTCGGTAATGCTTAATGGCATCAGCGAACTGGCAATTATGAAAATGGATGTGCTTGACGGTTTAGATAAGGTAAAGATCTGTATTGCTTATAAATATAAAGGTAAGATCTTCAATGAATTTCCCTCCGACCTGGAGGTGCTTAACCATGCCCGGCCGCTTTATAAAGAGATGCCCGGCTGGCCGAAACAGAGCAGAAACCCGGTCACCTTTAAGCAGTTACATCCTAATGCCCGCGCCTACCTGTCGGAGCTTCAAAGGCTGTTAGGGGCTAAAATCAAGATGGTCTCGGTAGGCAGCGCCAGAGTCGAAACTATTTTTATCTAAGTGCTTGAAGACAAAACACTTGACTAATAAATGAGGTTATGATATAGTTAAGCCTCAATCCGCTATAAATTATTCGTTTAGCCAAGGAGAAAGAGATGGCCAATAAAATTCTGAAATTTGCGGTGGCTTTATTTGTTACCTTCAGCTTAGCCGGCTGTACCTTTATTTTTCAGATGGGCAAACGCTCCGACGCCCAGAAGATCCGTGAGCTCAGTGACCAATTAGATGAGTTGACCCGGTCTAAAGGGATGTTAGAGCAAAAGTTTAGCCAGGAGATCAATGATAAACAGATCAAGCTCCAGATGATGGAGAAGGGGTTAGTGATCACCGTAGTCGGTGATCTGATCTTTGATTCCGGGAAAGCTAAGATCCGCCCGGAGGCATACGACCTGTTGAACAAAGTTTCCGGAATTTTAAGAGATAATATGGCGCAGTTTAATATCGGCATTGAAGGCCATACCGATAATGTCCCGATTACTAAAAGCGGCTGGAAGTCCAATTGGGAGCTTTCTACTGCCCGGGCTTTGAGCGTCCTGCATTATCTGGCTAACGACCAGGGGATATCTCCGGAGCGTTTATCGGCGATCGGTTATGGGGAATACCGCCCGGTAGCTTCCAATGAGACTAAAGACGGCCGTAAGCAAAACCGCAGGGTAGAGATAGTGATCATGCCTAATGTGACTAAGGTCAAGGGTGATGTCTCAGGTGCTGCGGAATTAAAAGAACCTGTAGAAAACCTTAAATAATTTCAAGTTTTTATGGAAGAAGCTTTGAAAAACCGGATTATTATTATTTTAGCGGTATTGTCGGCGGTCTTTTTCTTCGGGACTTTAAGTTCCTGCAATAGTGCCATGCGCCAGAAGGCGGCGCGGGATAAAGAGATGGCGGCACGCCTGGCGATGGAGGAGAGATCAAGTAAGCATCTCCAGGAGAGAACGCTGCTTGAAGAAAAAGCCAAGGCTAAAGAAAATGAGGCGGCGCAAGCTAAAGCGGAGCTGGAAATAGTGAAAAAAGACCTGACCCAGAATGAATTGGTCAATCAAAGTTTAAGAGAAGAATTAGAAAAGGTCACTAAGCTTAAAGAATCCCTGGAAGCGCAAGTTAAGCAAGCTCTGACAGATGGAAGAAGCCTAAATGATGAAATAAAGAGGCCTTAAACTGTAAAGCATTGCTGGTTTTTGTTATCAGGGGATAAAATCCCCTTTTTTATTGTGTAAAGGAGGCGGGCAATGGGGATATTAAAAAGAATAATGGAAATATTTTCAAGGCTCATCGCTGCGATAAGGGTTTTGATCAATGCTATTTTCAGAAAGAAAGCGGCTTCTAAAGCTCTAACTCCTGCTCCATCCAGAGACATTCCCAGTTTTTATGAAACCGCTATTGCTAATACTAAATTTTCTCATGGACAGGATAGTCATTTTGCCCGGCCGCCTGCGCAGGAGTTGCCTTCGGCTTATGATCAGGACCGGATTATTCTCCAGGTCCGTGACCCGCGCTGGCTGCATACTTATTGGGATTTAAGGAACGATACTTTAGAGTCATTTAAACGTAAACTAGGGGATGATTTTTACCGGGCCAAAAAGGTCTTAAGAGTCTATGACGTCACGAATATCATTTTTAACGGGGCTAATGCTAACCGGTTCTTTGATATCCAGATCAATGATTATGCTAATAGCTGGTATGTGGACACTAATAGCCCGGGGCGCGCCTGGTGCCTGGATTTCGGCCTGATGCTGCCTGACGGCAGATTTATTACCATACTGCGTTCTAATGTCGTCCAGACTCCTTTAGATGGGCCTTCTTGGATTACGGATGAAGAATGGATGATCCCTGATGAAATGTTTGCCCGGCTTTATGGGATGGGTTTTGGCCTGGGCAGGAGCTCTCCGGTAGGAGGCGCCTGGCAGGAGCGTATCCGGCAGGGGTTATTCAGTTCAGGATTATCCTCAAGCCCGGTGAAAAAAGCAGTCTTGGAAAGGAATTTTTGGCTTAAAGTTGACTGTGAATTGATTGTTTACGGAGCAACCGAGAAGGATGCCAAAGTAACCGTGCAGGGGGCCCCGGTCAAATTAAGGCCGGACGGCACCTTTACACTGCGGTATTATCTGCCTGACGGCTGCCAGCGCCGACAACTTAGAAGAGCGCACAATTATTCCAACCGTAACCCGAGAAACCAAATAATGTCAAAAGGATACCTTTGTTTAGTCTTGCACGGGCATCTGCCGTTCGTGCGCCATCCGGAGCATGAAAATTTTTTAGAGGAAGATTGGCTCTATGAGGCGATCACGGAAACCTATGTGCCGCTATTGACTGTTTTTCAGGGATTAGTTGATGACGGCATAGATTTCCGGATTACCATGACCTTAAGCCCGACGCTCATCTCGATGCTGGCGGACCCTTTGTTAGAGGAGCGTTATTTAAGGCATATTAATAAACTTATCGAACTGGCTCAGAAGGAGATCGACCGGACGAGGTGGCAGCCGGATTTTCTGAACCTGGCCCAGATGTATTTTGACCGGTTTTCTCATGCCCGGGATACTTTCCTTAAATACAATTCCAATTTAGTCACCGCTTTTAAAAAATTCCAGGACCTGGGTAAATTAGAGATCATTACCTGCGGGGCAACCCACGGGTTTTTTCCGTTGATGGATGTCTGCCGGCCTTCTGTGCGTGCTCAGGTCAAGGTCGCCGCCGATCATTATGAAAAAACATTCGGCAGGCGCCCGCTGGGGATCTGGCTGCCGGAATGCGGCTATTGCCCGGGGCATGATGAATTTCTTAAAGAAGCAGGGATCCGTTATTTCTTTACGGATTCCCATGGTATTTTGCACGGCACCCCGCGCCCTAAATACGGGGTGTTTGCCCCGGTTTATTGTAAGGGTTCCGGAGTCGCCGCTTTCGGCCGGGACCTGGAATCTTCTAAGCAGGTCTGGAGCTCGATTGAAGGCTATCCCGGTGATTATAATTACCGGGAATTTTACCGTGATATCGGTTTCGATTTAGAGTTTGATTATATCAAGCCGTATATCCATCCGGATGGGGTGCGCATTAATACCGGGATAAAATATTACCGGATCACCGGAAGCAGCAATCAGAAAGAGCCGTATGTTGCGCAATGGGCCAGGGAGCGGGCAGCCGAGCATGCGGGTAATTTTATGTTTAACCGTCAGAAGCAGGCAAGCTATCTTAATGACCTGATGGGTAAGCCGCCGATCATTGTTTCTCCTTATGATGCCGAGCTTTTCGGGCACTGGTGGTATGAAGGGCCGATGTGGCTGGATTTCTTATTCCGTAAAATTGCCTGCGATCAGAAGGAGATCGGTTTGATTACTCCTTCGGAATATTTAGACCGTAATCCCCGCAACCAGGTGGTTACTCCGTCATTCTCCAGCTGGGGTTATAAAGGATATTCTGAAATGTGGCTGCAGGGGTCTAATGACTGGATCTACCGTCATTTACATATGGCCAGCGACCGGATGAGTGCATTAGTCAGGAAAAATCCGCATGCTACCGGCTTAACCCGCCGGGCGTTAAATCAGGCCTTGCGTGAATTGCTCCTGGCACAGAGTTCGGACTGGGGATTTATTTTAGGCACCGGCACGCATACCAGCTATGCTATCCGGCGCACCAAAGACCATCTGCTGAGGTTTAACCGGCTTTTTGAAGATATCGGATCCGGCCGGATCGATGAAAATTGGTTGAGCGATATTGAATATAAGGATAATATTTTTGCGGATATAGATTACCGCGTTCACCAGTAATATGCAGGATAATCTCAAGGTTCCCAGGCATGTAGCTTTTATTATGGACGGTAACGGCCGTTGGGCTAAAGCCAAGGGTTTAGGCAGGACCGCCGGGCATCGTGAAGGCATAGAGCGGGTCAGGGAGATTATCCGGGGCGCATCAGGGCTGGGCATCGAGGTGGTTACTTTTTTTGCCTTCTCTACGGAGAATTGGTCACGGCCCAGGAGCGAGGTAAGTATTTTGATGCGTTTCCTGGATAGATTCTTAAGCCAGGAGATCAAGGTATTGCATAAGAACAATATGCGTTTTACGGTCATCGGCCGCGGCAACCCGATACCCAAATACCTGCAGACTAAAATCAAACAGTCTCAGGAAAAAACTAAAAATAATACCGGCTTAAGGGTGGTCTTAGCTTTAAATTACGGCGGGCGGCAGGAGATCGTGGATGCGGCAAAGAAATTCGCCCAGGCGGTGTTGGAGAAAAAAGCAGAGATAAATTCTCTGGAGGCAGAAGAGTTCAGCCGGTATTTTTACCAGGCGGATATTCCTGATCCGGACCTTTTAGTGCGCACCAGCAGCGAGATGCGCATCAGTAATTTTTTGTTGTGGCAGTTGTCTTATACGGAATTTTATTTTTCACCTAAATACTGGCCGGATTTCGGGATAGCGGAGTTAAAAGAAGCGGTCAGAGAGTATCAAAAAAGATCCAGGAGATTCGGGGGGTTAAATGCTGACCAAGAGAATAATTAGCTCCGCCGTGCTGATTAGTTTTGTTGTCGGCGTGATCTTTGTGGACTGGCTATGCAGTTTAGCGGTTGTCGTTTTTATCATCAGCGGATTATACGAATATTTTACGATGCTGGAGAAGAAAGGGATCAGCATCTATAAATATTTCGGTATCGGGATAGGGACAGTCATTCCGCTGTCGATTATGTTTAGGTTTGAACCGACCAAAAGTTGGGAGCTTTTGTTTATCGTCCTGGCTTTATTTTCGCTGATCCTGATGCAATTTAAACGCCGGGATTCTTCCGGCGTAATTGTGGATATCTCCACGACTCTTTTCGGGATACTTTATGTCTCCTGGTTTCTCAGCTTTTTGATCAAGATCAGGCACCTGGAAGGCGGAGTGGGATTTTTGGCTGCTTTGTTGATTATTACCAAGCTGGGAGATGTCGGGGCATTTTTAATCGGCAGCAAATGGGGCAGGAAACTCCTGATGCCGCGGATCAGCCCGAAAAAGACCGTGGAAGGGGCATTAGGCGGATTACTTTTCAGCGTTTTAGGCGGACTGGCCTGTCAGCCGTTTCTCCCGTTTGGGTTCGGGCAACTGGTTTTTATTTCGGCAGGACTGGGAGTGCTCGGGCAGTTGGGAGACCTTTCGGAATCTTTACTTAAACGTGACTGTCAGGTCAAAGACTCCGGCAATATTTTTCCGGGGATGGGCGGTACCCTGGATGCCATTGACAGCTTATTGTTTACCGCTCCGGTATTTTATTTTATTTTAGCGCGCCTATAAATGAAAAATATCGCAGTTTTAGGTTCCAGCGGTTCTATCGGCAAAAATACGCTTAAGGTAATTAGGAGTCTTCCGGATGAATTTAAGGTTGTAGCTTTAAGCGTTAATTCGGATATTGCCAGCTTAAAAAAGCAGATCAAAGAATTTCACCCGAAATTTGCCTGCGTTCAGGATGAGCGCGCAGCCCGGGAATTAAAAGCTGATATCGGCGGGTCGGTAAAAGTCCTTTGCGGCCAGGAAGGGCTGCAGGAGATAGCCCAGGATAAAAGCGTGCAGCAGGTGATGGTGGCGATTACCGGCTCAGCGGCGCTGCCTTCGTTAATTGCGGCGATTAAAAGCGCAAAAGAAATCGCCTTAGCCAATAAAGAAGCATTAGTGATGGCCGGGGATCTGGTGATGCGCCTTTGCGCCAGGCATAAAGTCTTGCTCCGGCCGGTGGACAGCGAGCAGTCGGCGATCTGGCAGGCTTTAGCCGGGGAAAGCACGGCTTGTATCCGGCGGGTGTATCTGACTGCCTCCGGCGGTCCGTTATGGAATTTACCTGTTTCTAAATTTAAGCAGGTCGGGGTAGAAAAAGTATTGGCTCATCCGCGCTGGAAGATGGGTAAAAAGATCACCGTGGATTCGGCGACCCTGATGAACAAGGGCCTGGAGCTTTTGGAGGCGATGTTTTTATTCGGCCTTCCGCTTGAGAAAATAAAAATATTGATCCACCCTGAAGCATTGATTCATTCGATGGTGGAGTTTTGCGACGGAGTAACGATCGCCCAGCTTTCGGCAACCGATATGCGCATACCTATCCAGTATGCCCTGTCTTATCCAAAGCGGCTGAAAAACTCTTTGGTTGGGATTGATTTTTATCGTTTAGGCAAACTTCATTTTGCCAGGCCCGATCTTAAAAAATTCCCCTGTTTGGATTTAGCCCAACAGGCAGCCCGGGGATTAGGGACGCTACCGGCGGTGATGAATGCGGCTAATGAGGTAAGCGTAGGGCGGTTTTTGGCGCATAAAATTAAATTTACCAAGATTGCTGAAATCGTAGAAAAAGTAATGCGGCACCACAAATTGATCACCAACCCCAGCCTTAAGCAGATTATGTATGCGGATGCCTGGGCCAGAATCGAGGCTAAAAGTTGATGGGATTATTTATTTTTATTTTAATTTTAAGTTTGCTGATTATTGTGCATGAGTTCGGGCATTTTATCGCCGCCCGCTTAAACGGCGTGGCCGTGGAACAATTTTCTTTAGGGTTTGGCCCGTTGTTATTTAAGATCAAAAAAGGGGATACGGAATATAAGATAAACTGGATTCCTTTAGGCGGATACGTCAAGATGGCCGGGGACAGCCAGGCGGAATACCAGGGCAAACAGGATGAATATTTTTCTAAGCCGCCCGGAAAAAGATTTCAGATAATTTTTTGCGGCCCGCTCTTAAATTATATCCTGGGTTTTTTATTTTTCTGGATGATCTTTTTCATTGGTTACCCCACACTGACCACCAAGGTCGGCGGTTTAGTTGACGGCTACGGCGCTAAATCCGCCGGGCTTGCGGTTGCCGATCAGATCCTTGCGATTGACGGCCAGCCGGTGGGCACCTGGGAGGACCTGCAGCGCCTGATCCGGGTAAGAAAATTAAGCTCTTCGGTTACGCTTAAAGTCTTACGCGATAATCAGGAGTTGACTTTTAATGTTCCGATCAGGGATAAACTTTTTGACGATTCTTTGGGGCAGAAGCGTTCTTTCGGGATTATCGGAATCTCGCCGGCCGATGAGATTATCGAGGTCCGCCACGGATTTCTGGATTCGGCCTACCGCGGGGTCAAAAAAACAATCGACCTGACGGTTTTGACTTATGCCGGCTTATGGCGCCTGGCCACCGGCAAGATGTCGATGCGCGATTCAATGACCGGGCCTCTGGGGATATTTTTTATTACTTCCAGAGCAGCTAAGCTTGGGTGGATTGCTGTTTTTCATCTGGTTGCCGTATTAAGCGTGAGCCTGGGGATTTTTAACCTCCTGCCGCTGCCGATTTTAGACGGGGGGCATTTATTCTTACTGGGCCTGGAAAAGATAAGGAAAAAAGCCCTGGGGGTAAAGGCTGAAGATATGATCAATAACATAGGTTTTTCTCTGATGATCGCGTTGGCTTTGTTTGTTACTTATAATGATATTATCAGGCTTTATGCCAATAAACTAAAGTAAAGCGGTGAAATAATATGCAGATTAAAAGAAGGCCGGCTAAAGTAATCGCAATCGGCAGCTGTCTTATCGGCCGGGATTATCCGGTAGCCATCCAGTCAATGACCAAGTTTAAGACCTCGGAGATTGGCCGGGTGGTTGGGCAGATCAAAGAATTGGAAGAAGCCGGCTGTCAGATCGTGCGTTTGGCGGTTAAAGATACCGATGATGCTTTGGCTTTGAAGAAGATCAAGGCTAAAACTAAACTGCCGCTTATCGCCGATATCCATTTTTCATATAAGCTGGCGATTGCCGCGATTGAAAATGGCGCTGATAAGATCCGGCTTAACCCCGGCAATATTGATAAGCCCCAGGAGATTAAACGGATAGTCGCGGCGTTAAAAGCGGCGCGTATTCCTTTACGTATCGGGCTTAACAGCGGTTCGGTAAAAGATACCGGCCCCCGGAAATCTTCGATGACGGATAGATTGGTGAAGAGCTGTATGAGTTATGTCCGGAGCATTGAGAAATTAAAATTCAACCGGATAGTGATTTCGCTGAAAGCCAACAATGTTTTAGATACGGTGGATGCCTATCGTAAGGTGGCCAAGCTTTGTGATTATCCGCTGCATTTAGGAGTTACGGCAACCGGCTCTCCTTATAACGGCCTGATCAAATCCTCGATTGCCTTAGGCGCTTTACTACTGGAGGGTATTGGTGATACAATAAGAGTATCGCTTACCGATAAGCCGCAGGCAGAGGTCCGGGCAGCTCAAGGTATCCTGGAGGCTTTAGGTTTGCGCAATAGCGGTGTCCAGGTAATCAGCTGTCCGACGTGCGGCCGTTGTCAGTTAGATTTAGTCAGTATTGTTAAGGAGTTAGAGAGTAAAATAGCGGTTGATAAAGATCAGGCATTGAAGCGTCCTTTTAAAGTAGCGGTGATGGGTTGTGTGGTTAACGGCCCCGGAGAGGCCAAAGAAGCAGACTTAGGGATTGCTTTCGGCCAGAACTCGGGAGTTTTATTTTCAGAGGGCAGGATGGTTAAAAAAGTAGCGGCCAAAGACTGCGTAAAAGTTTTATTGCGGGAGATTAAATTAAGGAGATAAAATGCCTCAACCGAACTTAAAAAACAGGGTGCGTGAAGATTTTTTAGCCAGGTACAGCGGAATTTTATTTAAGAGCTCCGGCAATAAAACTGAAGTGGCTGCGGTGGTCAGGAACATCCTGGAAGGGATCCTTAGCCAGCCGCGTAATCCTTTAAAAGAGCAGGAGCGGGATAGTATTATTAATGAGCTGGTGGATGAATTCTCCGGTTTGGGGCCGATTGAGAAATTAATGATGGACCCGGATGTCACCGAAATCATGATCAACGGCACGCATAATGTTTACGTGGAAAAGTTCGGTAAAAAACAGCTCACCGGTATGAAGTTTGACAGCGACCAGCAGCTGATGTATGTGATCCAGAAAATTTTATCGCCGACCAGAAGAAGGGTGGATGAATCCGTCCCTTATACGGATATCTGCCTGGCGGATGGTTCGCGCGTAAATATCATTATTCCGCCGCTGGCTTTGGACGGGCCGACGATCACCATCCGTAAATTTTTAAGGAAGCTGGTTAAGGCTGAAGACCTGATTACGATGGGGACGCTGGACCGCCGGATGGCGGATTTCCTGATCGCTTGTGTCCAGGGTAAAGCTAATCTGATGTTTTCGGGAGCTACCGGCAGCGGAAAGACTACTACCGTTGGCGTGCTCTCCAGTTACATTAGTAATGACGAGCGGATTATCACGATCGAAGATACCGCTGAACTCCATCTGGCGCAGGACCATGTTGTGCGCCTGGAGACCAAACCGCCGAATATCGAAGGCAAGGGAGAGATTACCATCAGGGATTTATTTCGTAATACCTTGCGTATGCGGCCGCAGCGGATTATTTTGGGTGAGATCAGGGGAGCCGAAGCTTTGGATATGCTGCAGGCGATGTGTTCAGGCCACAGCGGAGCTTTTTCGGTAATCCATGCGGATACTCCGCAAGATGTTTTACACCGTTTAGAAACAATGATTTTAATGAGCGGGGTACCCATCAGTTTAGAGGCGATCCACCGGCAGATTGTTTCGTCGTTGCATTTGATCATTCAGCAGGACCAGCTGGCTGATGGTGGGCGTAAGATTACCCGCATCTCGCAGGTTAACGGTTCCAAAGACGGCTGGGTGACTTTAGAGGATATTTTTTATTACGAAATCGAAAAGGTAGATAGCGAGGGCAAAGTGCACGGCCGTTTCCGGGCTACCGGCGTGGTGCCGGAATTCTGTTCCAAGTTGCATCGGCGCGGGGTAGTTTTATCTAAAGAAATTTTTAACAAGGATTAGTATGTATTGGACCAAAGTCTTTATTCCGACACTCAAAGAAACGCCTAAAGAAGCTGAGTCGCTGGGCCACCAGTTGCTGCTTAGGGCCGGTTTTGTCCGGATGCTCATGGCCGGGGCCTATACCTATCTGCCGATGGGTTTAAAGGTCTTAGAAAAGATCCAGGGGATTATCCGGCAGGAGATGAATGCCTGCGGGGCCAGCGAATTATTATTACCGGCATTGCATCCTTTAGAGCTTTGGCAGAAGACCGGACGGGATAAAGATTTAGGCCAGGTGATGTATCAGTTTCAGGACCGCCGGGGCAGAAAATTAGCCTTAGGCCCCACGCATGAAGAAATTATTACTGATTTGGTCAAAAATAATATTTCCAGTTACCGGCAGCTGCCTTTGGTGCTATACCAGATCCAGACTAAATTCCGCGACGAGATCCGGCCGCGTTTCGGCCTGATCCGGGCCTGTGAGTTTATTATGAAGGATGCCTATAGTTTCGACCAGGATGAAGCGGGCTTAG
>CAZEBD010000032.1:0-11813 GCA_964510625.1 uncultured Planctomycetales bacterium | reverse complement strand
GGCCGCAAATATACCAGGCCGGCGGTCAACACAGTAAATAATAATGTCAGAGTAAAATTCAATACGGTTTTTCTGGTGGGAGAAAAGCGATGAGACTCATAAAAATAATAAATTAAAGGAAAGGCAATAAAGACTACCGCGGATTCCTTAGTGAGCACCGCTAAGCCGATCGCGATTCCCGATAAAATACTATAAATAGCTGAATTAAATCTCCGGGATTTAAAAAGGCAACAGAAACTTAAAGCCACCATGCTGGCTAAAGGAAAATCCAGCATCATGATCCTGGAATGCCCATAGACCATCGGAAAAAAAGAAACTAAAAAAGCCGCCAAAATACCGGCATTTTTGCTATAAACTATAGAACCGATCCCGTATACGCTGAATAACAGTATAAATAGAAAAAATCCATTGGTCAGCAAAATCACCGATTCCGGATTATACTGCTTAGTGAAGCTTGACAACAATTCAATTACTCCGGCCTGCGCAATCTTGACCAAAGGAGGATGCCCTTCCCCCCGGTATTCTAACTGCCACAGATTTGGCCTATCCGGATGCGGCTTGCGCTCATCTGCAAAAATTATCCGGTGACTCCTTATCCCGTCTAAGAGCCCGTAATCCCTGCAAAGATGACTTTTGCTTAGCACCATATAGCTGAAAAACATATGGAAAATGAAGATAGCCAATACTAATAAAACATATTTAAATTTCTTGATATTATTGATCATAATTTAGACGTTTTGAATTTTTATAAATATATATCCGGGAACCATCGAACAGCATAAAATCGAAAACCATATCAAAATCGAGCTTGTTTTTCTCAAAACTTTCTCTGAGCATGTCTGCAATTTTCTCTTGAGCCGGAGTCCGGTGCAATTTAGCACCACTTATATCTATAATATAATCAGAAGAAGGAATCAGGCTTGGGCCGCTACGCGAATATGGAAGCAAGTCTCCAAATGCTTCCATCCCCTCTTCAGGACAATATATTGCAAAGGGCAGGTTCCTGGCTTTAGTCTCTGAACGTAAAGTAGAAGAAATTTGCGCAATTTGGAATAAAAAAGTTACATGAAGTGGATCAACATTTTTTTGTGCACCGAATAATTTTTTTTCTTCATTTCCGAAAAATTCTAATATTTTCAAATTTTCCTGATAATAAGCATCATTTCTATAGGTAAGCTGCGCAGGAAAATCCGCCTGGGAATATTCTTTTTTAAACAAAGGCTTGGGAAAACTAAAATTAAAAAAGTAGATAAAATATTGCAAAAATGCAGCAAAAACTACGGCATAAACATAGCGGCGTTTGGCCTTAGGCATTAACCTGCTTCTGGATATGCCTTCAGCAACGATCAAGGCAAATGCCGGAAAAATCGGGATCAAGAATCTTAGCGATTTATTCGGAATAAAGTTAGTAACTACCAGCGGCACTAAAAACCAGAGTAAAATTGCCTTATTCTGCCATCTTATGCTCCTGAAATAAATAACCAGCGCCGGAACCAGCGCGATAAAAAGATAGGCCCCTGGGTACAATAATAAACTTTTAAGATAGATCAGCGGACCACCGGTGCTATTGCTTTGGAGAAAAAAGGTTAAATTTGTATAATACTTAAAAACAAAAAAATTGACCGGGCGTAGATAGACAACACCTGCTACCAACAGGAAAAACAATAATGCCAAAGCGGCATTTACTACAGTTTTTCTATGCGGTTGTTCCCGGTAAGACTTATAAAAATAATAGAGTAAAGGAACAATGATAAATATTACCGCCACTTCTTTAGTAAGGACCGTCAGGCCGGCCACAACCCCTAAAAGTATGCTATAACCAGCCGAATTGAAGGCCTGAGTCCTGAAAAGACAATAAAACCACAGAGTAACCATACTGGCTAAAGGAAAATCCAGCATCATGATCCTGGAATGCCCATAGACCATCGGAAAAAAAGAAACTAAAAAAGCCGCCAAAATACCGGCATTTTTGCTATAAACTATAGAACCGATCCCGTATACGCTGAATAACAGTATAAATAGAAAAAATCCATTGGTCAGCAAAATCACCGATTCCACATCATACTGCCGGTTGCCGAGAAAAGATAACAGCTTGATCGCCAGCGCCTGGATAACCTGGACAAACGGAGGATGCGGCTGGCTTTTAAGCTTAAGCACTTCATCCTTAACCTGCTGCAGCTTATCCTGCTCCCAGAAAAAGATCCGGTGGTATTTTATACCGTCAGTAAGCCGGTTAACTTCATCGTATACCCTGCAGACATGGCTTTTACTGAGGACTTCGTAGTTCATATAGAGATGGAAGAATAATATGCCTAATAATAACAGGATATATTTTGATCTTCGGAGCATATTCATCGGCGGGTTTTTCATCATCGTTTAGTCTCGCAGTTTTAAATTTTTATAAATATATACAGAAGAGACTCCTGACAGTTTAAAATCAGCGACCAGTTTGAAATAGGCTCCATATCTATGAAAATCTACCCTCATCTTATCGGCGATATTTACCTGCCGCCCGGTGCGGATCAGATTAGCCCCATCAATATCAATGATGTAATCTGCATTTAATACCTCTCCACCGGGCCAAATACTGCCGGGCTCAAGCGGAATATCGAATATTTCACCCCCCACCTCAGGACAATAAATATTAAAAGGTAGATCTTCAGATATAATTTTATGCCTAAGGAAAGAATGTATCCCATCTAATTGAAACAAAAAAAATATCTCATAGCGGCGATAACTCTCACCTTCGGATAGCTCCAATTTTTTATTTTCTTTTTCAAAAAAATTTAATAATTCTAATGTTTTTGAATAATATTGATCGTTCCTATAGGTCAACAGCGCGGGAAAATCCGCTTGGGTATACTCTTGCTTAAAAAGTGGCTGGAGAAAACTAAAGTTGAATAGATAAATAAAATATTGCATAAATGCGGAAAGAATCAAAAAAAGGATATAAATTCCCTTAATTTTGGCAGTGATTTTACTTTGAAATACGCCGGCTGCAGCGATCAGAGCAAAAGCCGGTAATATCGGTATCAGAAATCTAAGCGATCTGTTCGGAAACAGGGTAAAAACTATTAACGGCGCAAAAAACCACAAGAGTACTGTTTTATCCTGTAATCTTATGTTTTTAAAATAACTTACCAAAGCCGGGACCAATGCTATTGAAAGATAGACCCCGGGATATAATAAAAAATACTTAAGGTAAGTCCACGGCATTTCAGTGCTATTTTTACTAATAAAAAAGGTCAAATTTATATATTGATTAAAAACATGAAAATTAACCGGCCGCAGATAGACAATTCCGGCTACCAACACAGCAAACAATATGCTTAAGGCTAAATTTATTCCGGCTCTTCTCGCAGGGCTAACTTTAAAAGATACATAAACATAATAAATCAGCGGAAAAAAAATGAAAACGGCATATGATTCTTTGATCAGAGCCGCCAGGCCTAAAACTATTCCCAATAAAATGCTATATTTAATATTGTAAAATTTATTGGTTTTAAAAAGAAACCAGAAGCTTAAGGCCGTCATCCCGGTTAAAGGAAAGTCCAGCAGCATGTTCCTGCTCTGTCCATAGATCATCGGAAAAAAGGAAACCAGAAATGCCGCAAAAATACCGGCAGCTTTACCATAGAGCAGCGAACCTATATAATATACACTAATCAATAGCAAAAACAGAAAAAACCCGTTGGTAATCAAAATTATCAATTCCGAATCAACCTGCTTTGCGCTTACTGTTAACAGTTTGATTACTGCCGCCTGTACAAACTGAACCAAAGGTGGATGCGCCTGTCCTTCCAGCTTCAGCACTACCCGGTTAATATGTTTAAAATTGTTACGGTCCCGGAAGATTATATTATAGAAGCTCCTGCCTTTATCAAGATAAAGAGCTTCATCGTATGTCCTACAAACCTGGCTCTTGCTCAGCACCTCATAGTTCATATAGAGATGGAAGAATAATATGCCTAATAATAACAGGATATATTTTGATCTTAAAAACAGGCTGATTAAATATTTTTTCATTTTTGTTTCAGGAAATCTGCGGTTAGATCAATAAAATAATCCAGATGCTTTTGGGCTAACTCCTGATGGACACTGATATGAAATCCGTGCTCACCGATATATTCGGCAGCAGGAAACCCGCCAAGGCGGTAACCCAGGAATTTAAACCCCGGGCATTGGGTAGGCATGGAGAAAAAAAGGCTGCGGGTTTCAATTCCTCGCTTCTCTAAGAAATATACCAATTGATCCCTGGTAAATCCGGCTTTTTCACTCACGATCACCGCAAAGGCATGCGGCCCGATCTTTTCACCGGACCCCTCCTCAATAGTTAAAAGCCGGGGGGAGAATTTCCTGAATTTATCCATAAGGTAAAGCAGATTGGCGCGCCTTTTCTTTAAAATTTCAGAATACAGATCGAGGTTGCCCAGGCCTATAGCTGCCTCCAGTTCGTTCATTTTTCCGGAAAAGCCGATCCGCTCAAAGATAAACCGGATATCCCGGTTTTTCCCATATTTAAACCTTTTACTGCAATAACCGGAACGAGTATTAATTAAACAACTCTTACATTTACAGGCCCGGCCATGGCTCCTCAGAGACCTTAAAACTTCAGCGATTCTGGCATTATCTGTCGTGACTACTCCGCCCTCAACCGTAGTTACCATATGCGCAGCATATGTGCTAAAGGCTGCCGGGTTGCCCAAGGTGCCGACCGGCTTGCCCTTATACACCGCCCCATAAGCTTCAGCCGCATCCTCCACCACAAACAGTTTATGCCGGCGGGCAATACCCTGGATCGCCTGCATATCCGCAGGCTTACCCATCAAATGCACAGGCAAAATTAATTTTGTCTTTTTGGTAATGGCTTTCTCGATTTTTAGCGGGTCGATGTTTAAGGTTTTGCGGTCGATATCCACAAAAACCGGTTTTAACCCGGCCGCCAGTACCGCATTTCCGGTAGCCACAAATGACAGTGCCGGCAGGATTACTTCATCCCAGCGCTTTAGCCCAAAATCATAAAACGCAGCTAAAGCAAAAGTTACAGCATCGGTGCCGCTGCTCACCGCCACCGCTTCTTTGGCTCCGATCAAAGCGGCAAACTTCTCTTCAAACTCCCGGACATATTTACCGCAAGTAAGGCGGTTAGCCGCAAAAATTTTATTGATCAGCTGTTTGGATTTTTTTGTAACGCTCAAGTCTCCGAATGGAATACGCATGATTATTTTTCTCCGGACATTTTTTTAAATAACTTTTTTGCCTGGGCGTATCTGGCCGGAGTGCCGATATCGATAAATAACCCCTTAACCGGATACCCAAAAATTCTTCGGTTTTTAACTGCCTGCGGGAAAATATCTTTTTCTAAAGAGACGCTTTTAGTTTTAGGGACTAAGGATAGCACTTTTTTTGTAAAACAATATACCCCGGTATTGATTAAAACCGGCGGGCGGAATTTATTTTTTTCACTAAAACATTTGACCCTGCCTGAATCTGCCCGCTCTACCCCTCCGGCATCCAGTCTGCCCGGGTTTTGGGCTAAGGCCATAGAAATGAACGCTTTTTTATTCAGATGAAACTTGATAAATCCTTTTAAATCCAGGCGGCAAAAAGAATCGCCGTTGACCACCAAAAACAAAGGGCTTTTAATCAGGGGTTGTGCGTTTTTTACCGCTCCGGCGGTTCCCCACGGCCGGCGCTCCTGAGAAATTAATATTTCCAGGCCATCTTGACTCCGGCGGTAATATTTTTTAATCCGGTTCCCCAGGTATCCGCAGCACAAAATAAAACGGACAAATCCGAAACCGGCAATATAATCAATCAGGATATCTAAGAACGGACGGCCGTTGATCCGGGCCAGAACTTTGGGCCGGTCGTGAACTACCGGCCTTAAACGTTGTCCTTTGCCTCCGCAAAGTATGACCACATCGATCTGGCTGGTTTTAACGGCAGCAGGCATTAATTTTACGGCTTAGAATTAATAATCATTAAAGAAAATAATTTGGCTCCCGAAGTTCTCAAACGCAAAAGGTACATACAAAAGTTTCTTTAACTTTTCCCGGATTTTCTTCTGCGCCGCCGGTTCGGCAAAAAGCAAAAGAAACCCGCCGCCGCCGGCACCCAAAAGCTTGCCGCCTAAAGCCCCGGCAGAGATGGCAGCAGAATAAATGTGATCGATGGCCGGAGTGGTTATTTTATCGGATAAACTACGCTTGATCTGCCAGCTCTCATGCAAAAGCTTCCCAAACCCGGATATCCTGGCATTACTGTTAAGGATGCCTACCGCATGATCAACCATGCTGTGCATTATCTTTAACTCTTTCTTAATGCTGGAGGTCTTTCTGATCTGCTCAGCGGCAATTTCAGAGGCAATCCGGGAAAAACCGGTAAAGAAAAGCATCAAATGACTCTCTAAAAGTTCGCGGCGCTTCTGGCTGATGGTGATCGGATGGACCTGGAAATTAACCGGTCCGCCAAACTCTAAAAGGTTAAAACCGCCGAATACCGATAAGACCTGGTCCTGAGAACCGACATTTTCTTTAAGAATACCCTGTTCAATCCGGATAGCATCCAGCGCCAGCTGCCTTTTTGTGGGCACAATATTCTTTAAGGCATATAAAGCATGTAGCAGGCCCACGGTAAAAGAAGAACTTGACCCGATGCCGGTGCGCGCCGGCAGGTCACCGTCATGGTGAATCTCTACACCCTTTTTAATCTGCATGTAGCGCAGGCATTCGCGTACCGAGGGATGTTGAATCTGGGAGATATTCTGGACGTGTTCGACTTTGGAATAGAGGATCCGGGATTTATGCTCGAAAAAAGGAGGCAGATACCTTAAATTGATATAGCAATATTTGTTGATCGAAGTCGCCAGCACTGCCCCGCCGTTATCTTCATACCAGACCGGGTAATCCGTGCCGCCGCCAAAGAAAGAGATTCTAAAAGGAGTTTTACTGATGATCATTTGGTTAATTTTCTGGGAATTTTATGTTTGAGCATCTGCTGAATATGCCGGCGCGTATCCGGGCCGAATTTTGCTGCGATTAATTCTAAATATTCCGGATCGGTATAATACTGCACAAAAGCATTATCCCTGAAAGCCAACACCTGGGCGCCGGATAAATAACGGGTAGCTAAAGGCAGAGTGTTGCGGCTTAATTGTGAATACCCTCCCCAATCCCCGGGTAATGGGACTCCTTTCTCCAAAGCCTCTGCATATAACGGGGAACCCGGATAAGCCATAGTAACATAAAAATTAGCATATTCTAAAGACAATTCTTTGGCTAAAGATAAGGTTGACTGCATAGTCTTGAAATTATCGCCGGGAAGCCCGAACATAAAATTACCGATGATGTTGATCCCGGCCGCATGCGTCATCCGAATCACTTTTTTCACCTGCTCTTTTCCAAAACCTACTTTAGCCACCCCCTTTCTTACCTGCTGATCTGCTGATTCAATCCCATAACAAAGCCAGTTAATCCCTGCCTGTTTCATTTTTTTCAGCAATTCACTATCTACTGTATCGATCCTGGCGTAAGCCCAGATATTCAAGTGATAACCTCTGGCAATGATCAGATCACAAAGCTTAAACACATAATCTTTACGTAAAACAAATATCTCGTCAATGATCTTGATATTTTTCACCTTATAATGTTTGACCAAAAAATCCAATTCTTCGGCTACCTTCTGTGGGCTGCGGAAGCGTATGCCCGGCTTACCGTTATAGAGCGCCCGGATATTACAATATTGACAGCAAAAAGGGCAGCCAAGGCTGGTGTAAATAACTGCGTAAGGCTGACGCTGATTAAGAAAACCCAAACAATGCCAATTGTGCGCGCGGTACTTATCCATCGGCAAAAGATCCCAGGCGGCCATAGGCAAAAGATCGAGGTGATTAACCAACTTACCCCAGCCACTGATCACTGCCTTGCCTTTATCCCAGTAGCACAAACCCGGAATTTTGTAACGGGTTATTTTTTTTGCGGATTTTAATATTTTCAAAAGCTTAAGCACGGTATAAAAACATTCCCCCCGCAAGACAAAATCTACCGCCTCCTCTTTTAAAGTCCTTTCCGGAAGCGCCGAGGGATGGATACCGTATAAAAATGTTTTGGCCCGGAGTGATTTATTTTTTAGGTTATTTAAAAGCTGGCTGGCCGCCAGCATTTTAGGAGTAGAAGATGCGGAAGGATTGGCTCCGATTAAGCTTACCCCCACTAAAAGAGGGTCATATTTAATAATTTGGGCAGCGGTAGACTGCGGGGACTGGCCCTGGGCCTCGGCATCGATAATCTTCACCGAAAATCCCTGACGGCGGATAAATCCTGCGATCAGAGCGGTCCATAGCGGAGGCTCTATTGCCGGAAGCAAGGCATTCAGCCCGGTAAAAGACTGCTTGCGGTTATTCGGATTGACTAAAAGCAGGTCTATTTTATGTTTATGCACTAACGGATTCAAAGGTTAGAAAACTGGTTTCTCCTGATTACCTGATAGCCCTTGATCAGCTCGGTAATCCCCTGCGCTAAAGAAATCCCGGCCCTGAAATTAGTTTGCTCTATTTTGGCATTACTTACCACATAATCCCGCTGATCCGGATCCCGGCCGATCGGGGCCTGAACAAAATAAAAATCCGGGATCTGCCGCTTGATCTCCTGACAGAGCTCAAGCTTACTTAAATTCGCATCGCTTAAACCAACATTATAGGCCTGATTCTTCATCCGGTTGAAATGATTAAGGCAGTGCAGAAAAGCTCCGGTTACATCGCGCAGATGTACATAATTTCTTTTAAAATGCGCCTGAAACAGGACCAGGAACCTGTCAGTCAGCGCCCGGTAAGTGAAATCATTCACTAATAGATCCAGGCGCATCCGGGGGCTGACCCCAAAAACAGTAGCCAGGCGCAGGGTAATACTGTTACCGGAATCTAATACCGCCTGCTCTGCCTGAACCTTGAGTTTACCGTAAAGAGAGATTGGTTTTAAAGGGCTCTTTTCCGTACAAACCACTCCCTTCTTTCCGATACCGTATCCGCTATTAGTCGTAGGAAAGATAATTATCTGGCTCTTTGAACGCTGCTTCAAGATCATCCTGATCGCATCCCGGTTAACCGCCTGGGCTTGTTTAGGATATCTCTGGCAAAGCGGGGCTCCGGTCAGGCAAGCCAAAGGAATAATCGCTTCCACTTCTTTTATACATTTACTGATCAGCTGTTTATCCTGAACATCGCCGCGAATGATAGTAAGCTGCTTAGATGAGCAGCAATCCAAAAGAGATGCCTGATTATACATAAAATTATCAACCGCAATGACCTGATGGCCATGCTTAAGCAGGTCCGCGACTAAAACCGAACCGATGTAGCCTGCAGCTCCGGTAACTAATATTTTCATTTTAACTCTCCCTTAAACTAAAACTTAGTTTCTCTGCCAGGCCGACCAAAAAAGCCCGTGCCGCAGCCCCAAGGTATTCTTAAAGTAGCGCCAGGCCGATAGCGGGGTCAGATTGAAAAATAAATAATGCTGCAACAGGTTCAAACACCCTCCGGTAAAATCAAATAATTTATTCGGTTTTAAATTGACAAAATACTTAAGCATAAACCGGCGCAGGAAAAAAGGCAACTTGACCAAAAGATAAGCCAGCACAGTAATATTCACCAACGCATTAGCGTGCGTTTTATTAAACACCGGGTTCACATTGCTGGATTTAAAATCCTTCAGTGAAAAATCATCCGGCAGCAAACCTTCGGTTTTAGCTTTGTTGACCAGATCCAATCCGGGAAACGGCAGGAACAGGGAGGTGCGCACAAAGCGAAACCCGATTTTAGCATTCCAGTCAACCGTTGAAACTGCCTCCGGCATGCTCTCCCCCGGTAAAGAGATCATATTATTGGCCATCGTAGCGATATTATACTTTTTAAAATGCCGTACCGTCTGCACAGCTGATTCATTGCTCCAGAATTTCTTAAGGTAATCTTTTCTGATCCGTTCACTGCCGGATTCAAAACCAAAAGTTACCCCCACACATCCGGCTTTAGCCAAAAGGTCAATGATTTCCGCCGGACAGTCTAACCGCGTATTGCAGGAAAACGGAATCCCCACCTTGCCGGGAAATTGTTCGGCAAATCCATCCAGCCAAAAGCGGTCAGAGGTAAATAAATCATCGGAAAAATGGATCCGTTTAAGCGGCGCAAGCTTCTTAACCGCAAGTATCTCTTCGATCACCCTGCCCACCGATTTACGCCTAAGGAACTTACCTTTACCCTGGCACTCCCGCTGCAACAAAGTATTATGGCAATAAGCGCAGGAATACGGGCATCCCAACCCGGTAATAAACCGCTTCATCGGTATCTGACGGAGAAAATCATATTTATAGTAAATTTCGCGCTTAGGTATCGGCATCAGATCCAAGTCTTCAGACAGGCGCCCGATCTGATTCCGGATCCATCCACCTGCGCCGTTACGCACCCAGAGATTAGGGATATCCTCTGCGGTTTGGCCCTCGCAAATAGCCGCCAGTAATTTTATCAGCGGCTCCTCCCCATCTCCCCGGCAAAGATAATCAATACTGCTTTCAGCAGCGATATCTTCCGGATAAAAAGTTACATGCGGCCCGCCGACAATAATCGGAACATCTAAACGGGATTTAATCAACCGGCCCAGTTCGGTGATCTGGGTATGCTCACCCGTGATTGCGGAGAAAGCGATCAGCTCCGGGCGGTAATGCTCCAATTCAGAGAACAGATCGGGACAATGTGACAGAAGGAGCAGATCCGCCTGGTGGCCGGCTTGCTCAAGACAAGCCGCTAAAGAAGCGATCCCTAAAGATTCCTGCAATCCGTTAAATTGTATAAAAAGGACTCTCATGCCTGAATGCTTTTGTACCAATCGTAAGTCAACCGGATCCCCTCCTCCAAAGCAGTTTCGGGCCTCCACCCCAAAGCGGTGATTTTTCCGCTATCCAGAAGCTTACGTGCTACTCCGTCAGGAAATGCGCGGTCAAAAATTATTTTACCCTGATAACCAACGATTTGGCCGACTAACCGGGATAGTTTTTTAATCGAAAGCTCCACTGTGCTACCGACATTGATTAACCCGTCAAGGACATCCCTATCCATCAGCAACATGCAGGCAGCGACTAAATCATTTAGATAAATAAATTCACGCCGCGCCTTTCCTGTTCCGCCCACCACCACCGCTTTAGATTTATTTACTTTGGCATGATGAAATTTCCGGATTAAAGCCGGTAATACATGGCTGGACTCCGGATCAAAATCATCCCCCGGCCCATAGATTGTCGCCGGGACCACGGAAACGCAGTTTAATTTATACTGACGGCGATACGCCTGGCACATCTTGATCCCCGCCAGTTTAGCGATTGCATACATTTCGCTGGATTGTTCAAGCCTGCCGGAAAGCAGACATTCTTCTTTTAACGGCTGGAAAGCATCTACGGGATAAACGCAGGAGGCGGCAAAAAATATTAATTTTTTTACTCCGAATTCAGAGGAATAGTGTATGAGGTTGGCCTGCGCCAATAGATTTCCATAAATTAAATCCGCCGGATACTTAAGATTAGCATTGATCCCGCCGCTTTTGGGGTAGGCAAAAATTACGTATTCCGGTTTTTCTTTTTCAAATAATCTGCGTAAAGATTGCTGGTCAGTCAGCTCTAAACCGCAAAGAGAATCACCGAAAATATCCCCGGAGCCATTTGATTTAAGCTCTCGGATAAGGGCTGCGCCCAGCATGCTCTTATCTCCGGCAATAAATATCCTGGAATTCTTCATAAGCTATCTTCCGGTTTTTTTAAACCAGGTAAAG
>CAZEBD010000031.1:0-12345 GCA_964510625.1 uncultured Planctomycetales bacterium | reverse complement strand
ATCTTTATTCATTTTTTATTAAAAAGGCGGCTGGCTTTAGGCTAAATTAGGTAAGTTTAACGCTTAGGGCTTCTGATCCGGACTCTTTTGGCGTCGCTCCATAGCCCCTCTAAAGAATAAAACTCTCTGACTGGTTTATAAAAGACATGGGCGATCACCGAAGAGTAATCCAGGGCGACCCACCCCGATTCGTCATGGGGAGAAACCTTAGAGAGAGATTTTATTTTTTGCAGTTCTAAATCTTCCTGGATCGCCTGGGCAACCGCCACCGTCTGCCTTAGCGAATTACCGCTGGCAATGACAAAATAATCGCAAAAACCGGCTACTTTAGATACATCAAGAATAATAACCTGTTCAGCTTTTTTCGATTTAGCGACCCAGGCGATGCGTTGGGCTATTGCTTTGGAGTCTATCAGTTTGCTCCTATTCTATAAGGGCAGCTATTTCTTGCCTAAAATTTTATACATTCCGGTGCCGCATTCAGGGCATTTACCCTTCATCGCTGGCCGGCCGTTCTTCATAGTTACCTTCTGCTCATCTTTCATTGTCTTTTTACTCTTACATTTTACGCAATATCCTGTTTCTGCCATTTGTTTCCTCCTTTTTATGCTGCATGACTGAACCCATTGTGGATAATTTTATCACAGGAAAATTTCACTGTCAAATGTTTAATCATGAGCTTTTGGTTTTGCGGGAATGCTTTTCCTCGATCTCCCCGACAATCTCCTCCAGAAGGTCCTCTAAAGTAACCAAGCCTACGGCCAGCTTGTTTTTATCCACGACAATCGCAATCTGGATCTTATCGGCCTGGAATTTCCGGAGCATTTCATTAACCAGCATGGAACCCGGAACCAGGCAGGCCCCATGTAAAAGATCCGGCAATAAAAACAGCCCTTTTTCGCGTAAGACGTAGAGGAGATCATGGGCATAAACAACCCCGACAATATTATCTTTACTCCCCTTATAAACCGGCAGGCGGACATGCCCTTCCTCGACAAAGATATTCAACAGCTCATCAGAACTAATCTCGATGTTTACCGCCACGATTTTTTCCTTAGGCACCATCACATCGGTAAGCTTAGTGTTGCCGAATTCAAAGATCCGGTGGAGCATTTTGCGTTCATCTTCGCTTAAGACCCCTTCTTCCCTGCCCATTTCAATCATCGTCTTTAATTCCTCTACCGTAATCAACGGCGACCTTTTCACGGTTCCCATCCCGAATACCTTCAGGGTAAAACTGCTGATCCCGATAAAAAGTCCGATCAGAGGCTTAAAAATGAATAATATCCCCTCCATCAGGGGTGCGGTAAAAAGCGAGACTTTCTCGGCATGTTTAGAAGCAAGTATTTTGGGAGTAATTTCGCAGAAAAGAAGCAAAAACAATGTCATAGCAAAAGTTGAAACCACTACCCCCCAGCGATACCCGTAAATCTGGACAAAGATACCGGTGACAATAGAAGAAATCGCAATATTCACCAGGTTATTACCGATGAGGATCGCCACGATCACTTTATCTAATTTCGCTACCAGGCGCTGGACGCTCCGGGCGCGCTTAACCCCCTGCTGCAGCATATGGCGCAGGCGGATCTTGCTTAAGCCGATAATCGCCGTCTCGGATGCCGAGAAGAAAAAAGAAAGTACTGTTAAAAATAATAAAATTAAAAAAATAATCATTTTATCTTAATTGCAATTTAGCCTGAATCTGCTTCTGGCTGCCTGCCAGCGGACCGATCAGGGCTAAATTGATCATTTCCTGCTTAAATATCTGCTTAGCCGCCAAAAGCAGGTCATCCGGGTTCACTTTGTTGACCTCTTTAATGATCTCCTCCAGAGAATATACTTTATCTAAACAGGCCACACTTTCTCCCATCCATAACATATATTCCATGGTATCCTCAAGCGCTAAACTCAATTGCCCAAGGTAAAACTCCTTAGCCCGCTTAAATTCATCTTTAGTCACCAGTGATTTTTTGGTCCTGCCTAATTCTTTAAAGATCAGTTCCAGGCAATCCGGGACTTTACGGTTATCGATCCCGGCATGGACCAGGAATGCCCCGGTATCATGAAAACGCTTCAGTCCCGTGCCAATCTCATAAGCCAAGCCTCTTTTTTCCCGGACCTCATTAAAAAGCCGGCTGGACATGTTGGCCCCTAAAATAATATGCAAAATCGCCTGTGCATGCCTTAAGGGGTGATCGCGTTTTAAAGCGTGAAAACCCAAAGCCATATGCGTCTGCTCGGTATCTTTAGAAAAAATTTTCAATTGCGGCTCTGCCTGGTTCTGCCGGGCATAAATATAAGTATTAGACCTGGCCGCAGAACGGGTGGAAAATACCGAGGCAACTTTTTTCACCAGCAAACCGTGATCCAATAACCCGGCGGCACTGATAACGATGTTAGCCGGGGTATAATGGCCGGATTGGAAAGATTTCAGGAGTTGCCGGTTGATCTGATTGACGGTCTCTACTGTCCCGATTACCGGCGAGCCCAGGGGCTGCCCGGGCCAGAGCAATCCGTCTAATAATTCATAAACATAGCTCTGCGGAAGGTCGCGGTACATTTTTAATTCCTCTAAGATCACCGTCTTTTCTTTTCGGATATCCTCAGGCAAGAGCAAAGGATTGATCACCATATCCAAAAGAATATCCAAAGCGCTCTCCATATAACGGTAGGGAGTTTTCACTAAATAACAGGTATGTTCCTCGGAAGTAAAGCCGTTAAGGGATCCACCCACCCCTTCGATCGACTCTTTGATCGCCCGGCAGGAATATTTTTTACTGCCCTTAAAAAGCAGGTGCTCAAGAAAATGCGAGATCCCTTTGGCCTGTGCCTCCTCATAACGGCTGCCGATATTGATCCAGATCCCCAGCGCCACGGATTGCACATGGCTTAAACGTTTGCTGATCAACCTTAAACCGTTATCCAGCTTATTTCTTTTATACATTTAATTTTCTCACATAATTACCGATGACCGACGGTAAGTTGTGCGCTCCTAAATTTTCTTTCATTTTAGCGACGATCGCACTGCCGACGATCACTCCATCGGCGATCTTGCCTACAGAAGCAACCTGCCCGGGGTTAGAGATCCCAAACCCCACACAGACAGGCTTAGCGGTTAATCTTTTAACTGCGGCTAACCTGGCCTTTAAATCCTTGGCTAAATTTGCACGGCTGCCGGTTACCCCGGTCAAAGAAACATAATAAATAAAACCGCGCGCCGCTTTCAGGATAAATCTCATCCTATCCGGGGAGCTGGTCGGAGTAACAAAACAAATATTAACCAGCCCTTTTTTATGGGCATAACGGGTAAAAAGCGCAGCTTCTTCATAAGGCAGATCCGGAATAATCACTCCATCCACGCCGGAAGCTACCGCTTTATCCACAAACGCCTTCTCCCCGAAGCAAAAAACCGGATTGTAATACGTCATCAAGCAAACCGGTATGCTGGTCTGCTTGCGCAATCCGGCGACTAACTCCAGGATCTTCGGCAGGGTAGTCCCTTGTTTCAGAGAGTAACCTGAAGCCTCCTGTATCACCGGGCCGTCAGCCAGGGGATCGGAAAAAGGCACACCCAGCTCGATGATATCCACTCCCGCTTTTTCAAGCTCGATCACTAATTTAGCGGTTGTCTTTAAATCCGGAAAACCGGCGGTGATAAAAGCGATAAATGCTTTTTTATGCTGCCGCTTTAACCGGTCAAACTTCTGATCAATCCGATTCATGTAAATCCTTATCTCCTCTTCCGGAGAGGCAGAGAATAACCAGGGCATTTTTCTTGATCGACCTTTTGGCTTTGATCAAATAAGCAATCGCATGCGCAGATTCAAGGGCCGGAATGATCCCTTCCTTCAAAGATAACAACTTAAATCCTTCTTCGGCTTCTTTATCGGTAATCCCGCAATACTCTGCCCGGCCGATTTCCTGATAATAAGCATGCTCCGGGCCTACCCCGGGATAATCTAATCCTGCGGCAATCGAATGCGCGTTTTTGATCTGGCCGAATTTATCCTCTAACACTTTAGACTTAGAGCCATGCAAGACCCCCACTCCTCCGGCGACCAGGCTGGCTGAATGCTTGCCCGAAGCCAGGCCTAACCCGGCAGCTTCCACGCCGATCATTTTGACGCCTTTATCCTTAAAAAAAGGATGGAATAAACCAATGGCATTACTGCCGCCGCCCACACAGGCCACTAAATAATCCGGCAGGCGCTTTTCTTTCTTTAAGATCTGAAGCCTGGCCTCCTCTCCGATCACCGCCTGAAAATTACGCACCATCTCCGGATAAGGATGCGGCCCGGCAACTGTGCCGATAACATAATAGGTATTACGGACATTGGTCACCCAATCCCTCAAGGCCTGAGTCATCGCATCTTTTAATGTCTGCGTACCGCTCTTAACGCTGATGACATTGGCGCCTAAAAGTTTCATCCGCATCACATTTAATGACTGGCGGTGAATATCTTCCTCTCCCATATAGATATCACAGGCCAGGCCGAATAATGCCGCAACCGTGGCCGTAGCTACCCCATGCTGGCCGGCTCCGGTCTCGGCGATCAATCTTTTTTTACCCATCCGAACCGCCAAAAGCACCTGACCCAAAGTATTATTGATCTTATGGGCGCCGGTATGCAGCAGATCCTCCCGCTTTAAATAAACTTTCCCAATACCTAAATAGCGGCTTAAGTTTTTTGCCGCATATAACGCAGTCGGGCGGCCGGCATATTCGCTAAGATAATAATCGAGCTCTGCTGAAAATTTTTTATCTTTTTTGGCCCGGGCATATTCCTTGGTTAATTCATCCAGGGCATAGATCAGGGTTTCAGGAACAAACCTGCCCCCAAAGGCTCCGAAATGACCGCGCTGATCAGGAAAGATGCCCGCCTTAGCGTATTTTTTATTGAGATGGATATATTTTTTCATAATCTGCAAGTGAACCGTTGCTTAAAAAATCTTTAAAAATCTGATATCCCTGACCCAGGTCATCGCACATTTTCGCCAGATTATTACCCAAAGGATTTAGAGAAGGCAGGCTGATCGGGGTAAGGTTAGCCCGGAAAGCCATCATTTTATACATCACCGCGTCAAAAACAAATGCGGCGGCATAAATAAAGATCATGGATGCCAAAATAGAGACCCCGATCCAGATCAGGCAGCCCCAAAGGCACTTGACCCCTTTACTTCTCTTTTTCAGAAACTCTCCGCAATACCGGCATTTGACCGCCGCATCCTGGATCTCTTCTGCGCAAAAAGGGCATTTTTTCATATCTTAGCCTCCGGTTTCGCTGCACGGATAAAACGCTTAAGCTTATAATGATCTTTTTTCCCTTGAGCGGCATCCTCCAGGCCGCTTGAGGCATCCACCCAGCCGGGCCTGAATAATTTTATAGCCCGGCCGACATTGGTATTCGTTAAGCCTCCGGAGATAAACACAACAGGCTTTATTTTAACTGCCGGGGCAAGTATTTTCCAGTTAAATTTTTTCCCCGTGCCGCCCGGCTGTACAGGAGAAAAACTGTCGAATAAATAAGCGTAAGTTTTATACCCGGAAATTTTATCCAGATCCTGTGGGCTGGCGATCCTGAAAGCCTTGATCACTTTATACCCTTTGAATTTCCGGCAATAAGCGTTTGATTCCTGCCCGTGGAACTGCAGCATATCTAAGCGGCAGGATTTAGCGATGCGTTTTACTACCGATGGCTTTTCATCTACAAAAACTCCCACCCGCCTGATCTTTTTGGGCAGGATGGCTGATATGTTTTTCACCCGGCGCGGGTCGATATAGCGGGAGCTTTTTTTGTAAAACACAAACCCCAGGGCATCCGCCCCGTAAAAAAAAGCCGCCAGCGCATCCTCCAAATTCGTAATTCCACATATCTTAACTTTTACCAACCCATCACCTCTTGCACCTGGGCTTTAATATCCTCTGCCTGCATAAAGGCGGTGCCGATCAATACCCCGCTTGCGCCCAAAATCTTCAGGAACAAAACATCCTGGTGATTTTTTATCCCGCTTTCTACCACCACGGTCTTTTCTTTGGGAATCAGGGTAAATAATTTTTCCGTAGTTTTAAAATCGACCTCTAAAGTATGCAGGTTGCGGTTATTGATCCCGATTACCGGGACTTTTAAACCCAAAACTTTTTTCAGCTCCTTTTCATCATGCACTTCCACGATGTAATCTAAGCCCAGGGTATCGGCAACCTGCATTAACTCTACCAGCTTATCTTTAGTCAAAAGATCCGCAATCAGAAGAATGGCATCGGCTCCGTAATACCTGGATTCATAGACCTGATAGCTTTCCAAAATAAAATCTTTCCTTAAAATCGGAACCGCGGCGATGTTCTTGACCTGGTTAAGATAAGCCAGATTCCCGCCGAAATAATTCTCCTCCGTTAATACGGAGATCGCCTGCACCCCTGCCTCCTGATAAATACGGGCAATCTCCTCCAAATTAAAATTCTGCCGGATCAGGCCGCCTGAAGGAGAAGACTGTTTGATCTCGGCGATCAAAGCGATCTGTTTAGGCTTACTGATTGCTTCTTTAAACGGACGGGTAGAAGGCAGGCCCTCCAGTTTAGCTGTTAATTCCTCCTGGCTCAGCTGCTGCTTGGCCAGAATAATTCTCTCTTTCTTTTTTATGACAATCTGTTTTAAAATATCCGTCTTAGTCATCGGCTTGTGAATACTCCTTTAAAAGTTTAAGTTTGTTTAAAGCGGCTCCGGAATCAATAGATTTTTTAGCTAAAGCAATACCTCTTTTAATCGTATCGGCTTTATTGGCCGCATAAATGGCGCATCCGGCATTCAGCAAAACAATATCCCGGCGATAACCGGCTTTTGCGGCCAGAATATCATCGACGATCCTGACATTCTCATCGATCGATCCACCGGATAAATCACTTAATTGCGCCCGCTTAAAACCAAAATCTTCCGGAGTAATCTCATAATCTTTGATCACCCTGCCGGCTACCTCGGTGACAAAGGTCTTATCCGCCGTAGTTATCTCATCTAAACCGTCAGCCCCATGCACCACCAAGATATGGCTGGAACCTAAATTATGCAAAACTTCTGCCAGCGGCCTGACCCACTCGCGGGAATAAACTCCGATCAGCTGATTGGTTGCCCGCGCCGGGTTAATTAACGGCCCGAGAATATTAAATATAGTCTTTTGGGCAATCTGCTTTCTCGCCGGCATCACGTAACGCATTGCCGGATGCAAGTTGGGGGCAAACAAAAAAGCGATCCCGATCTTCTCCAGGCACTGCTTGATCCTGGCCGGATCCATATCGATTCTTACCCCCAAAGCCTCTAAGATATCGGCGCTGCCGCATTTACTGGATACCGAACGGTTGCCATGTTTGGCCACCGTAACACCGGCCCCGCAAGCCACTAAAGCGGTGACCGTAGAAATATTAAAGGTGCCTTTCTTGTCTCCTCCGGTGCCGCAGGTATCTAAGATATTCGGTTTATCGACAATAATCGGCTCGACATACTTAAGCATGACATTGACCGCAGCGGTAATCTCGGCAACGGTTTCCCCTTTCTTGTTCAGGGAAGTTAAAAAAGCGACGATGTCAGCGGTATCTACCGCACCGCTTAAGATCTCCCGCATCACCTCCTGCATTTGCGCAGAGGTAAGATTCTTCTTATCCGCTAATCGCTGGATCAGGTTTTTGATCATTTAATTTTTAAGAAATTATCCAGTATATCTTTACCGCTTTTAGTCAGGATCGATTCCGGATGGAACTGTACCCCCCAAATAGGATAGGCTTTATGTTTAAGCCCCATGATCTCAGCTTCCTTGGTTTTAGCGGTAACCTCAAGGCATTCCGGCAGATTCTTATTCTCTACTAACAAAGAATGGTAACGCGTAGCTAAAAAGGGATTGGGGATGCCTTTAAAAATATCTTTCTGATTATGGTAGATCTTTGAAGTTTTGCCGTGCATCAGGCGCTTAGCTTGCACGATCTTTGCGCCGAAACAATAACCGATCGCCTGATGCCCGAGACAGACCCCTAAAATAGGGATTTTGCCGCAAAATTCCCTGATCAGGCTGCAGGAGATCCCCGCATCCTCCGGGCGGCCGGGGCCAGGAGAAATAACGATCCGTGCCAAAGCCATTTTCTTGATCTGCGGCAGGGTTACGGCATCATTACGCAATACCTTTACGGTTTGGCCCAGCTCCTCTAAATACTGAACCAGGTTATAAGTAAAAGAGTCATAGTTATCGATCATTAAAATCATTCTTTTTCTCTCCAAACTCGAGCTCCCAGGTTAATAAGTTTTTGTTCGATAAATTCATAACCCCGCTCAAGGTGGTAGATCCTGGAAATTGAAGTTTTCCCGCGCGCCGCCAGCCCGGCTAAAACCAATCCGGCCGAAGCACGCAGATCCGAGGCCATAACCGGAGCCCCGGATAAACTTTTAATCCCTTCCACAATTGCATGCGGCCCCTCTCTTTGGATATGGGCGCCCATACGGTTAAGTTCAGAGACATGCATAAACCTATCCGGGTAAATTTTTTCGGTAATTACGCTGATGCCTCCGGTAACCGACATCAGGCTCATCATCTGCGCCTGCATATCGGTGGGAAACCCCGGATACGGAAGGGTAGTGATATTTACCGATCTTAATTTCCGGTTGCCTTTGGCCCTTAAAGTCGATTCGCCGGCTTGCAGGTTTGCTCCGGCTTCTTTTAATTTATCGATTAAAGCCCCCAGATGCTGATACTGCACATTTTTAATTAATATATCTCCGCCGGTAATCAAAGATGCCAAAATCAGGGTTCCGGCTTCGATCCGGTCCGGGATAATCGAATGTGTTGCTCCGTGTAAATGTTTTACTCCTTCGATTTCAATTACCGGCGTGCCATGTCCTTTGATCTTAGCCCCCATCTTGATCAAAAATTCCGCCAGATCCACGACTTCCGGCTCGCAAGCCGCTGATTCAATGATCGTTTTACCGCTGGCCAAAACCGCTGCCATCATCACATTATCCGTGGCCAAAACGCTTGAGCCATAAACCCCGCCTAAGTAAATGTAGGCCCCGCGCAGCTTATTGGCATGCGCCACAACATAACCGGCATCAATGGCAATCTGTGCCCCTAAAGCCTGAATGCCTTTTAAGTGCAGGTCAACCGGGCGCACCCCGATCACGCAGCCGCCGGGAAGAGAAACTTTAGCTTTTTTCAGCTTACCGAGCAGCGGACCTAAAACACAAAATGATGCCCGCATGGTCGAAACTAATTTATATTCAGCGATATAATTTGTGGTTTTTCCGGCGCAGATACTTACCCTGCCTTTATCGAATTCCGCGACCTTGCCTAAAGCGCGCAGGATCTTAAGCATACTGTTAGTATCGCGCAGGTTAGGCACTCCTTTGATCAGGCAAGGCTCATCAGTCAGCAAGGTGGCTGCTAAAATCGGTAAGACCGCGTTTTTTGCCCCAGAGACCGTAACCTCACCTTTTAATCCAACACCGCCTTCAATAATTAATTTATCCATTTGCCTTAATCCTTCGTTTAGCGATAATCACGCGTTTAATATCATTATAATCTTTAACAATCTCCGGGGCACTAAAATTTTGTTCATCCAAAAGCCGGCAGATTTGGCCGGCCTGGTTAGAGCCGATCTCAAATGCCAATAAACCGTGCTCCTTCAGATAAGCGGATGCGCCGGATATAATTCTACGATAGTAATCCAATCCGTCGGCTCCCGCTGAAAGCGCCAAAGCCGGCTCAAAAAATATCTCTTTAGCCAGCCCTCTAAATTCTTTAGCCGCCACATAAGGCGGGTTACTGACGATCAGATCGAATTTTATTTGTTTAAAGCGGGGCGATGCAAAAATATCCGAACGTAAAAATTTAATTTTTACTTTATGCCGTACAGCATTCTCTTTGGCTAATTGCAGGGCGGCAGCTGATATGTCGCTGGCCCAGACAGAGGCCTGCGGAAATAATTTAGCGATCGCTACGGCAATACAGCCGCTTCCGGTGCCTAAATCCAGGACCACCGGCCGGCAATCTTTCGGCACACTCTTTAATCTTTCCAATACCTGGCTGACTAAGATTTCAGTCTCCGGACGGGGGATTAAAGCGCGGCTATCGGCTTTAAACTCCAAGCCCATAAATTCACAATCCCCCAGAATATACTGCAGGGGTTCTCCGCTCATCCGGCGCGCAAATATTTTGCCCATGCGCTGTACCTGCACCTGATCCAAATACTTATCCTTATTCAGATATAAAGACAGGCGGTCACAATTTAACAATCGGGTCAAAACTAATTCAGCTTCGTTCACGTTTCTTCTCTTGTTCGGCTTTTAATAAAGCGTCAAAAAGCTCATCCATCTGCCCCTCTAAAATACCTTCTAATTGATGGCTGGTAAAATTAATCCGGTGATCGGTAACCCGGCGATCAGGGAAATTATAGGTGCGGATTTTTTCGCTGCGGTCTCCGGTGCCGATCTGGGTTTTGCGGGCGCTGGATAATCTTTTAGCCTCGGCTTCCACCTTAACCTCTAAGATCCTGGCGCGTAAAACCCGCATCGCCTTAGCTTTATTTTTAATTTGCGAACGCTCATCCTGACAGGCCACTACCGTGCCGGTGGGGATATGGGTAATCCTGACGGCTGAGTCGGTCTTTTGCATATGCTGTCCGCCCGGTCCGCTGGAGCGATAGGTATCAATCCTTAAATCCTTCGGTTCAATGACCAGGTCTACTTCTTCCGGCTCCATCAGCACAGCCACTGTCGCCGTAGAAGTATGAATGCGGCCTTGCGCTTCAGTGGTCGGGACCCTTTGCACGCGGTGCACTCCGCTTTCAAACTTCAAACAACGGTAAGAATCTTTGCCTTTTACGCTAAAAACAATTTCCTTAATGCCGCCGGCAACATTTACGCTGGAATACATCGGCTCAATCGTCCAGCCTTTATTATCGGCATATTTAGAATACATCCGGTAGAGGTCTGCCGCAAACAGTCCGGCCTCATCCCCTCCGGTGCCCTGGCGGATCTCCATAATACAATCCCGGCCGGCATCTTTATCCTCCCCGGCCAGGATCCTATCCAATTTCTCCTGAAGGGCGGTTTTTTTCTCGGCTAAAGTTTTCTGCTCCTCACGCGCTAATTCCACAAAATCATGGTCGTGCTTACCGGTCATCACCGTTTCCAGATCAGCAATCTCTTTAAGCAGATGTTTATACTCCCGGTACAAAGCAACCCCCGGTTTAATCCCGGAAAGCTCCTTAGCCAGTTTATTATACGTCTGGCGGTCGGAGATCTGCTCCTGGTTACCCAAAAGCTGCTCCAACTCCTGGAGGCGCCCTTCAATTTTTTCAAACTGCTTATACATTATTTTTTCTTACCGTATTTCTTAATAAACTTATCCACGCGGCCGGCTGAATCTACCAGTTTTTGTTTACCGGTAAAAAACGGGTGGCACTTAGAACAGATCTCGACCCTGATGCTGGGTTTAGTGGAACGGGTATGCACCGTTTCACCGCAAGCGCAGACAATCGTGCTCTCTTTGTAATTCGGATGGATTTTCTCTTTCATTTTGTCCCCTTTCTTAATTATTTCTGGTTCATGCTGTTTAAAAACTCTTCATTATTCTTGGTCTTGCCTAATTTTTCAATCAACAACTCCATTGCCTCCACATTATTCAGCTCATTTAAGACCTTCCTTAAGATCCAGGTCTTACTCAACACATCCGGCTTAACCAGTAATTCTTCATGCCGGGTGTTGGAGCGTTTAATGTCGATGGCCGGATAAATCCTGCGCTGGAAGAGGTTGCGGTCTAACTGGGTCTCCATGTTTCCGGTCCCCTTAAACTCTTCAAAGATAACCTCATCCATCCTGCTTCCGGTATCAACCAGAGCGGTAGCGATAATCGTCAGGCTGCCGCCTTCATCTACTGCGCGGGCTGCACCGAAAAACCGCTTAGGTTTCTGCAGGGCATTGGAATCAATACCTCCGGACAGGACCTTGCCGCTATGCGGAACCACCGAGTTATAAGCACGGGCCAGGCGTGTAATACTGTCTAAAAGCACAACCACATCGCGTTTATGTTCGACCAGGCGTTTAGCTTTTTCCAAAACAATCTCAGCGACCTGCACGTGTCGTTCCGGCGGCTCATCAAAAGTAGATGAGATCACTTCACCCTTGACATTACGCTGCATATCGGTAACCTCTTCCGGACGCTCATCGATCAATAGGACGATGAGTACCACATCCGGGTTATTGCTGGTAATGGCATTGGCGATCTTCTGCAATAACACAGTTTTTCCGCTGTAAGGCTGGGCGACGATCAGGCCGCGCTGCCCTTTGCCGATCGGCGTCAAAAGATCCATGA
>CAZEBD010000030.1:10710-12361 GCA_964510625.1 uncultured Planctomycetales bacterium | reverse complement strand
TAAAATTTACTCCCTTTTTGTCTAAATATCTTCCAAGCTTATCCAGCTCAACTAAAAGCCTTAAGAGCTCCTTAAATTGATTATCCGTAAAAGTAAATTTATCTTTTACGCGGCTAAGCTTGTGCCCTTCCCGGCCTAAATCTAACAACAGATCGTTCATTTGCTGTTCGGTTTGGATATATTCTTCGCGTTGCCCTCTTTTAATTTTATAAAGCGGGGGCTGGGTGATATAGACGTGCCCCTCCTCCACCAGTTTAGGTAATTGCCGGTATAATAAAGTCAAAAGCAGGGTGCGGATATGGGAACCGTCAATATCGGCATCTGCCATCAGCATCAATTTATGGTATCTTAATTTGGCCAGGTCAAATTCTTCCCCAATTCCTGTACCCAGGGCTGTGATAATCGTCCGTATTTCTTCATTGGACAGAATTTTATCCAACCGGGATTTTTCAACATTTAAAATTTTTCCCTTAATCGGCAGGATCGCCTGGAACCTGCGGTCCCGGCCCTGTTTGGCTGAACCGCCGGCGGAATCTCCTTCCACAATATACAGTTCGCAAAGTGCGGCATCCCGTTCTGAACAGTCCGCTAATTTCCCCGGCAGCCCCGCCCCTTCTAAAGCGCCTTTGCGGCGGGTCAGCTCCCGGGCTTTACGCGCTGCCTCTCTGGCCCTTGAGGCGACAATTACTTTGTCAATGATCTTATTGGCGACCGACGGGTTTTCTTCAAAATAGCTGGAAAGCGCCTCCAGGCTTGAAGAAGCCACCAACCCTTCTACTTCCGAGTTGCCTAATTTGGTTTTAGTCTGACCCTCAAACTGAGGGTTGGGGACCTTAACGCTGATCACGGCGGTCAACCCTTCCCGCACATCATCACCGGTAATCGCAATATCATCTTTCAATAAATTTTTGGATTTAGCATATTGATTGATGCCGCGGGTCAACGCCGATTTAAATCCCGACAGGTGCGTTCCCCCTTCTACCGTATTAATATTATTGGCAAAAGAAAACATTGTCTCCGCATAGCCGTCATTATACTGCAGCGCCACCTCAATGTTCACCGCATCCTGAAGTTTTTCAAAATAAACAACTTTGTTATGCAGGGGGTTTTTGTTTTTATTCAGGTACTCCACAAAAGAGATGACCCCGCCGGAAAATTCAAATACCGCTTCCTTATCCGAGCGCTCATCGGTTAGTTTTATTTTTAAACCTTTGTTTAAAAACGCTAACTCCCTCAGGCGGCCGGCAAGAATATCGTAGGCATATTCGGTCTTAGAAAAAATCGTTTTATCCGGCTTAAAAGTTATTTTAGTCCCGGTGGATGAGCTTTTGCCGATGACCGTAAGTTTAGAAACGGTCTTGCCCCGCTCATAGCGCTGGTGATAAATTTTTCCGTCCCGCTTAACCTCAACCTCCAGCCAATCAGAAAGGGCATTAACACAGCTTACCCCTACACCATGCAGCCCTCCGGAAACTTTATAAGATCGATGGTCAAATTTACCGCCGGCATGCAAGGTGGTTAAAGCTACCTCCACCGCCGGTTTTTTTTCGGTTTTATGCATATCCACCGGGATCCCGCGGCCGTTATCAATTACGGTAATGGAATTATCCGGCTGGACGGCTACCGCAATAGAATCACAATACCCTCCCAG
>CAZEBD010000030.1:0-10700 GCA_964510625.1 uncultured Planctomycetales bacterium | reverse complement strand
CTTTCATCCACACTATTGTCCACCACCTCAAACACCAAATGGTGCAAACCGCGTACAGAAGTATCCCCGATATACATTGCCGGCCGGCGGCGCACCGCTTCAATACCCTCCAAAACCTGGATACTGGTGGCGTCGTAAGCCTTTTCTTTATTCTCTGCCGGCTTAAGGTTCTCTTTGGCTAATGTTTTAGTTTTTTTCATGTCTGCGCTTTATCCACTTCTCCGATCCGCAAAACAAGGTTTTTAATCTGCGGATTGGCCGTTATAAGCTTACCCAACAATTCTTCCTTTTTTAAGCTTAAAATATATAACCACGCCGATGAATCGACGCTTATCCCCAACACACCTTTGTGGAAATATTTAACTCTTATATGCCCCAACTCCTTCTTTGTCAAGGCTTTTTTTAACCACTGCTCAGGGCCGGACTCAGAAATCCCGGTTTTTTTCGCCTCTAATTGGCGCATTACACCTGCAAGGGTGTTTTTTAATGACTCCATACTTTTAATTAAGCCGCATGGGCAGCACTATATACACATAACCGCTAATCCGGATTACCCCTGGCTTTTCTCCATCCGTCAGCTCTAAACTTACCATTTCCTCATTAAGGTTTTTCAGGATATCGATTAAATAAACCGGATTAAAACCGATCACCAGCTCCCGGCCCTGATATTCTACCAATAATTCTTCATGAAACTCCCCCACATCCGGCGTAGACTTAGAAATAACCAGCTTGTTTTTAAAAACCTCCAGTTTGACCGCCTGGTAATCCGGTGTCGCCAACAAGGCCGCTCTTTTTACTGACAATAATAGTTGGCTGCGAGCAACCTTCATTTTATTTTCTGAAACCGCAGGCACGACTTGTTTATAGTCAGGAAACTCCCCCTCAATTAAGCGCGACACAATTCCTACACTGCCTAAATCAAACAATGCCTGGTTGCTGCCGACAACTAAAGAAAGATCCCCCTCATCCTTTAAGTTACGGTTTAATTCCTGAATAGTTTTTAACGGGACAATCATTCCCACTTCATTCTCCATCTCCTGGTTCAGGCGCCTCTCTGCTACCGCCAGCCGTTTACCGTCAGTAGATACCAGCGTCAGCACCCCTTTAGTAATTTTAAACAAAATCCCATTTAACACATAACGGGTTTCATCTAAAGACACAGCAAATGCGGTCAAAGACAACATCTGCTTCAAAACCCCCTGATCCACCTTGATTACTTTCTTATCCTTAAACTCCGGTAGCTTAGGAAATTCTTCTTTTAATAACCCCATAATTTTAAATTGGCACATATCAGAGTCAATAATCACCTGGTTGTTTTTTTTCGTAGTCAGGCTGATTGTGTCCACAGGGAACTCTTTCACAATATCACTGAATCTTTTGGCCGGGATTGTGATTGCTCCCGGCTCCTGGATATCCACAGGGATTACACAGGTTATTCCAATATCTAAATCTGTGGCGGTCAGCCGCAGGCTATTGCCTTGGGTCTCGATTAATATATTAGATAGGATCGGCAGAGCGGATTTTGTGGTAATAACGTTTTGTACAGTTTGAATAGCATTGATTAAATTGGATTTTTCTACTTTAAACCTCATTTTATTTTTCTCCTCTTATTATATATATTTAAACAATTAAAACAGTAGTAATCTTAATATAACAAAATTTTGTGGACAAGTGCTAAAGTTGTTGATGTTTATAGGATTACAAAAAAATAAACCCAATGATAACCTGTGGATTATTGTTTAATCACTTGAATAAGTTTTTCCACTCTTTCTTTTAATTGCGCGTTGTTAGTAAGATCATCTTTTATTTTCTTATAAGAATGTAAAACCGTGGTATGGTCTTTGCCGCCAAAAAGCTCCCCGATTTCCGGTAAAGATAATTCTGTAAGCTCACGGCTTAAATACATCGCCACCTGGCGCGGCACAACTACCTGTTTATTGCGGCGTTGGGTCTTTAAATCCTGTAAGGAAACTCCGAATTCCTCGACCACACAGCGCTGGATAAAATCAATAGTAATTAATTTGGAGGGTTCTTTAAGCAGGTCCTTAAGCACCTCTTTGGTAAGGCCCAGGGACACCGGGGCCTCTTCCAATAAAGAATACGCAATGGTTCTGATTAGGGCACCCTCTAATTCCCGGATATTGGTTTTAATTAATTGTGCGATAAAAAAGATTACGTCATCCGGGACCTGCACAGGCTCCCGCTCGATTTTCTTTTTAAGGATCGCTACCCGGGTCTCTAAGTCCGGCGGCTGAATGTCGGTGGCCAGCCCCCAACCAAAACGCGAAACCAATCTTTCCTGAAGGTTGGTGATTTCTTTAGGGGGCCGGTCGGAAGAAAAGACAATTTGTTTGTGGGCGTCATACAAAGTGTTAAAGGTGTGGAAAAATTCTTCCTGGGTGGATTCTTTCCCAGCGATAAAATGAATGTCATCAATAACCAAAACATCTAATGAGCGGTATTTCTGACGGAAGGCTGAGGTTGACCGGTGGACAATCGCATCAATCAGCTCATTGGTAAATTTTTCGCTGGAAACATAACAAATTTTTACTCCCGCCGGAGTATTATGCCTGATTTGGTGGCAGATTGCCTGGATCAGGTGGGTTTTGCCCAGGCCGACCCCGCCGTAAATAAACAAAGGGTTATAAGCTTTAGCGGGGGCATTGGCTACTGCCAGTGAGTACGCATGCGCATGGCGGTTAGCCCCTCCGACCACAAAATTTTCAAATGTATAACGTGAGTTAAGGTTAATTACGCCTGCAGCTGCCGGGTTTCTAACCGGCGCCTCAGGTGCAGGAGTATGGACGGGTACATTGTCTGCAGGACTACCCAGAGCCAGCGTTACTAACAGATTATCCAACCCTTTAAGCCGGGAGGTTTCCTGAATCAGGCTCAGATAATGTTTTTCTACCCAATCTTTAAAAAATTGGTCCGGCGCTTCCAGCTCTATGCTGTGGTTATCCTGTTTAACTACTTTTAGCGGGGCAATCCAGGTAGAGTAAACCGTCTCCCCCAATTTGGATTTGAGATCCTCTAATACACCTGTCCAATTTTTAGTAAGCTCTGTCATCTTTTCACAGAATTCACAGTTTATACACAGCTTGCATAAATCTGTGGATAAATAATAATACTTGCCGGCTTCAAATATAGCTATTATAACAAAGCCTAAAAACCTTGCAAGTAAAAAAGTTAAACGTCAGTTATTATACAATAATATGTTGTTGCGTCAACAAAAAACTTGACCGCTCTATAAATGTATGTTACAATTCACAAAATCCAAAAGAAACTTTAGTAAGTTACCGGCCAAAAGGAGAAAGTAAAGATGAAAAAGAATTTTAAGACACCGACAAACATTGTAGGCAAAAAACGCCATGGGTTCCGCAGTAAAATGGCCTCCAGAAACGGTCGAAAACTGCTCGCTCGCCGACGGAGCAAGGGCAGAAAACGGCTTAGCGTTTGATGTTGATGGCGACCCCTGCCAGCCTTGCGCTTAAACTGATCACGGTTTATCAAAAATATTTGCGGCCTTGTATACCGGCCGCATGCCGGTTTGAGCCTAATTGTTCAGAGTATACAAAGCAGGCGATTTTAAAATACGGTTTAATTAAAGGAGTATTGAAGGGATTATCCAGGATCTTGCGCTGTCATCCGTTTTCCGGCAAATCCGGATATGACCCCTTGGTATAAAATCTATGGAAAAACGCTTAATATTAGCAATTGCTTTATCGCTTTTAGTTTTGTTGACTTGGTCCGCATTGGCGCCTAAGCCACAAGTAGTTGGCAGTAAAGGAGTTATAGCACAACAATCTCAACCCCCTCTTCTGCCGGCCTCCCAGACACCTGTTGTTGCACCGGCAGCAATGCCGCCGGTGGCTGTGATCCCGACGGAAACACTCAAATTTACACAGGATAACCGGGAGATCGTTTTTAACCCGGCTGCCGCATCTATCGTGGAAGTAATTTTTAAGGATGGGATCGAGCACCGGCTTCCCTTAATCCACGGGTTGTTTACTGAAAACAATATTGTCTTTAAACAATTTGCGAAATCCCAGGACTCGATTTCTTTTATTGGCGAAGATAAAAACAAACGCATCACCAAAAAATTTATTATACCTAAAAATAGTAATATCATAGAGTTGCAGACTCAAACACTTAATTTATCTTCATCTCCTCTGACCCTAAATCCCCAGTTAATTTTAGGGCGTCTGGATCTTTCCGCCAAAAATCATCAGGCACGCTACCAGGATGTATTTTTGGGGGCTAAAGATAAACCAATGCATTTATCTGCAGGCAAGGATTTCATCAGCGCTGAAGTCAAATTTATTGGTTTGCGGGATCAGTATTTCTGCGCCATTGTTGAACCAGCAGATTTAGCTCAAAGTGCCTATATTAAGAAAATTACTCCGCAAGAATCTGAGGTGGGCCTGCTTCTCAAGCCAGTAGTGGTAAATCCTGGAGCTCAGATTGGACATTCTTATCGTATTTATTTGGGGCCACAGGATTTAAAGATTCTTAGCAACGCTAATTTAGAATGGTCAGGCATCATTCATTTTGGCACTTTTGATTTTATTGCCCAGCTGATGTTACAATTATTAGGATTTTTCTATTCTGTGGTGCATAATTGGGGATTAGCCATTATAATTTTGAGTGTTGCGGTGTATTTGTTGCTTTTCCCGCTTTCTATGAAACAGATGCGCTCGATGAAAGAAATGCAGCTTTTACAGCCCAAAATCGAAGCTTTGCGCAAGGAGCTCAAAGATAATCCCCAAAAATTAAATAAAGAAATAATGGAGCTTTATAAGGAACATAAAGTGAATCCATTAAGCGGTTGTTTACCGCTTTTGTTGCAAATGCCGATATTTTTTGCTCTTTATCAGGCGTTGATCCGTTCAGTGGCCCTAAGAGGTGCGCATTTTCTTTGGATTAAGGACCTATCGTCACCGGACAATGCCTTTACATTAAAAAATTCCATTCCGTTTTTGGGCAATCAAGTAAATATCTTGCCGATTTTAATGGCGATTGGTATGTTCGTACAGCAGAAAATTTCTATGAGTACAGCTTCGGGTGAAGCGCAGCAGCAACAGAAGATGATGCTGGTGATTATGCCAATTATGTTTGGGGTAATTTTTTATCAAATGCCCTCGGGATTGGTGCTTTATTGGTTCGTAAACAGTTTGCTTATGCTGGCCTATCAATTGAAGATCAACCGCCAAAAATGAAAAAAGCAAAATTTATAGAGGTTGAAGGAAAGACGATGGAGGAGGCTATTGAGAAAGCCCTACAAGAGCTTAATCTCCCTCGTAATCGCGTAAAAATCGAGAGTTTCACTGAAGAGAAAAAAGGGCTTTTTGGTATGGCTGGAGCTAAGCCGGCGAAGATTCGTGTGAGCGTTATTGAGAACAAATAATTACTTGACAAAGCAATTTGATTTGAGATAATAAAAATAGTTAATAAGCTATGTTTCGCGTGGAACATAGCGTAACTATAGTAATATCAATGGGTAAGATAATCGCAATCTGTAACCAGAAGGGAGGCGTAGGCAAAACTACGACCTCGATCAACCTGGCAGCCTACCTGGCCCTGGCCGGCAAGAAGGTTCTACTCATTGATCTGGATCCTCAAGCCAATGCTACCAGCGGTATTGGGATCAATAAGCATGACATCCAAAAAAGTACCTACCATATTTTGCTGGAAGAAGCAAAGCTTGCCGATATTTTACAAAAAACCGTAATTGATCAACTTTGGCTGGCGCCTTCTAATCTTGATTTAACCGGAGCCGAAGTTGAGCTGGTTGGAGCATTGGGCAGAGAATATAGATTAAAAAGAGCGTTACAATTTGAAAAAGAAAATTTTGATTTTATTATTATCGACTCACCGCCTTCTTTAGGGTTATTGACGATCAACGGTTTATGCGCTGCGGATTCCGTGATCATCCCTGTGCAGTGTGAATATTATGCTTTAGAAGGGTTGACGCAACTGCATAATACCATTAGACTTGTGAAAGAAAATCTTAATCCGTCTTTAGCCGTAGAAGGGGTTTTACTGACCATGGCCGATTTTCGTACCAACCTGACAAAAGAAGTAATCCAGGAAGCCCGGAATCATTTTCACGAGAAAGTTTATCTTACAGTGATCCCCAGAAATATCCGCCTGACCGAGGCGCCGAGTTTTGGTAAGCCCATTGCGTTATATGACCGGGAATCCTTGGGAGCGCAAAAGTATGACGACTTAAGCCGGGAAATTTTAGGGCTTCCCCTGAATTCAAAAACTGCAAAAGGAGCATAGCAATGGAAAGAAAGGCTTTAGGTAAAGGATTAAGCGCATTAATTCCTGAGATGCCCGCAGGCAGCGTCGGGTTAGGACAAAAAAAAGAAGAAATCCTGCATGTTGCCATCGAACAGGTCAAACCCAATCCTTTTCAGCCGCGTGAAGATTTCAACCAGCAGAATATTGATGAATTGGCTCAGTCGATTAAAGAAAAAGGAGTGATCCAACCGCTTTTGGTGCGCAGAAGAGGGGACAACTATGAATTAATCGCAGGAGAACGCAGGCTCCGTGCTGCTAAGTCTATGGGGTTCAAGGAGATACCCGTGATTGCCCGCGAAGTAAGCGATCAGGACTCGTTGGAATTAGCTTTAATTGAAAATATTCAGAGAGAGGAGCTTAACCCGATCGAAGAAGCGCATGCTTATCAACATTTGATGGAGAAATTTCAGGTGACCCAGGAGAAAATCAGCGAAGTTTTAGGAAAGTCCCGGGTGGCGATTACTAATACCTTGCGGTTGCTTAAGCTTCCGCATGAAATCCAAAGCGAAATGAAGAAAGGCAGGATTAGTTTTGCGCACGGCCGCGCGTTGCTGGAGATCGCAGACTTAAACCATCAGCGCAAGATGGCTCAGGATATTATCAGCAAGGGGCTTTCAGTGCGTGAATTAGAAAACCTGATCAAAAGCGTCCGCCCCAGATCCGTAAAACGCAGTATCGGCCAGGGGCAGCGCGAGCCGATGGTGGCGATTTTAGAGGAGCAGTTACAGCAGGCTTTAGCCACCAAAGTGCGGATCAGTAAGAGAAAAAAACGCGGGCATATTAATATTGAGTTTTATTCAGCCGAAGATTTACAGCGCATCGTTAAGGTAATTAAAGGAGGAAAATAAATAATGGGCCAAGCAGTCTTAATTTTAATTAAACCCGATGGGCTGAAAAAATCCCTTACCGGGAATATTCTTACGCGGCTGTCTGAAACTAAGCTTGAGATTGTCGCCGCTAAAATGGTACGCGTATCCAAGGCTTTAGCCGAAGAGCATTACAAACACTTAAAAGACAAACCATTTTTTAGCGAGATTATTAAATACCTGCAGGGGGACCTGCATGACCGCAAGAAAGTTATGGCCCTGGTCTATTGGGGCAGTGATGCGATTGGTAAATGCCGCACCTTAGCCGGCGCCACTAATCCGGAGGAGGCAGAATCCACCTCTATCCGGGGTTCTTACGGCCGGATTACCACCGGCGGCGTTTATGAAAATGTCGTGCATGTTTCCAGCAACGAGCCGGAAGCCGAAAGAGAGATCAAGCTCTGGTTTACTCCCGAGGAGATCATTGTCGATCTTTACCCGACGAAAGACCTGGTAAAAAAAGAATGTGCCAGTAAAGTGTGGGTGGATAAATGAAAAATATGATCAATAGTATGACCGGGTTTGGCTGCCGGGAAGCGGATGTAGATGCTGTCGGCCGGATCAGCGTGGAGCTGCGTTGCACTAACCATAAGTTTGTGGAAACAGTTTTTCATCTTCCGGAAGGAGCACTTTTTTTGGAAGACAAGCTGAAGCGGGAGATTGAAAGCCGGATTACCCGGGGCAGGATTTTTTGCTCCGTCAACATCAAAGGCCATTTGGCGCAAGGGGTAGTGGTTAACCGCAAGCTGTTAAAACATTATCTTCAGGAACTGCACCGTTTAAAAAAAGAGTTTAATCTGGATAATGATTTAAGTTTGGATTCCCTGATCCGTCTGCCGGGGGTGTTGGTGCTCAAAGATGATAAACCGGCCGGTGCCCATATTTGGGAAGAGCTGAAACCCGTTTTTTTACAGGCGCTTATATATTTATTGGCTGCCCGGCGCAAGGAAGGGCGCGCTTTGGCCAAGCTGCTAAAAGCCAGGAGTGTTTTATTGAAGAAAGACCTGGTCTTTATTAAGCGCCGTTTTACGGTAGCGGTAAAAAATAAACTTAAAAATATTCAGCTGCCGGAAGAGAAAGCCGCATTTCTAAAAAATGCCGATATCGCCGAGGAGGTCGACCGGCTGCATTTTCATATCAATAACTTTGGGCATAAGATCTCTTTGGGCGGGGCGGTGGGCAAAGAACTGGATTTTATTACCCAGGAGATGCAGCGGGAGACCAATACCCTGGCGGCTAAATCATTTGACCTGGAAATCTCCGGCCGTGCCGTGGGAATGAAGAGTCAGATTGAAAAAATCCGTGAACAAGTGCAAAATATCGAGTAGTGAAAGCCCTGCGTATCCTAAATAAACCGGGAAAAATTTTTGTAATCAGCGGCCCATCGGGTTCTGGCAAGACTACCTTGCTGACCCGCTTAATCCAGGATCTTACAGTCTCCGAATCTTTAGTTAAATCCTGCTCAATTACCACTCGGCCCAAGCGCACTCAGGAGAGGCAGGCCAGGGAGTATTTTTTTGTTCAGCCCGCGCATTTTGAGCGCCTCTTAAAAGCGAAAAAAATTCTTGAATGGACCCGGTATTTAGGCTATTATTACGGAACGCCTAAAGAGCCGCTGGAAAAACAGCTAAATCAAGGCAAAAATGTCGGCCTTTGCCTGGACCTTAAGGGAGCCAGGATCCTTAAAAAACTATACCCGAAAAACACGGTTACCATCTTTGTTTTGCCGCCTGCTTTAAGCGTTTTAAAGGATAGGATTCAGAACCGCTGCCGCAAGACTGACCCGCGCGAAGTAGCCCAGCGCCTGAAACTGGCCCGTAAAGAGATGCAGGCTGCCGGCAGGTTTGACTATTGTATTTTAAATCAGAATTTATCAGTTGCGCTTAGGGAATTAAAGAATATTTATCTGCAGGAGAGTAGGGCTTAACTATTATACTTTAGGAGAAAAAAGATGGGGTATCGGGGACGCGAGAAACTGTTGGATAAGAGCATGGGATCAATTTATAAGCTGGTAATTTTAGCTTCCAAAAGAGCTTTGGAGATCGCTGAAGGGCAGCCAAAGCTGGTCAGCGATGATGCTTCGGTAAAACCTTCGACGGTAGCCTTGCATGAAATCGAAGCCGGAAAAATCGAAGCCAAAAAAACCAAAGAGTAACAATGAAGAAGCCGGGAAAGAATATTGTTTTAGGGGTCACCGCCAGCATTGCTATTTATAAAGCCTGTACTCTGGTCCGCCGGCTCAAAGCCTGCGGCTTTGATGTGCAGGTGGTGATGACCAAAGAAGCGCAGGAGCTTATCCGTCCGGTGGTCTTCCAGGCTTTAAGCGCCAACCGGGTTTATTCCGGGGAAATATTTGATACTCCGGACACCTGGGAGATTGGGCATGTCAGCTTAGCGCAAAAAGCGGATTTGATTTTAATCGCTCCGGCCACCGCTAATATTATTGCCAAGCTGGCCGGCGGGCTCTGTGATGACCTGTTAAGCTGCACGGTCTGCGCAAGCCAAGCTCCGGTGTTGATTGCCCCGGCGATGAATGCCAACATGTACCGTTCTAAAATTACTCAGGGTAATATCGCCAAATTAAAATCCTGCGGTTTTAAATTTGTCGCTCCGCATAAAGGCCGCCTGGCCTGCGGGGTTGTCGGCGAGGGTTGTTTAGCAGAAACAGAGCAGATCTTAGAAGAAGTTAAAAAATTATTGTAGATTTGGCGACGTAGCCAAGTGGTAAGGCAGTTGTCTGCAAAACAACTATTCAGCGGTTCAATTCCGCTCGTCGCCTATAATTTAGCGGGCAAGTGGTGGAATGGCATACACGACAGACTTAAAATCTGTTGGCCGCAAGGTCGTAAGGGTCCGACTCCCTTCTTGCCCAATTAATTGATAGAGGTGCCGACCCAGAGCGTGTCGGCACCCTCGCCAGACAAAGTTGTTCGGCTCGGGCTCATAGCTCAGTTGGTTAGAGCGTTGCGTTGACATCGCAAAGGTCTGAGGTTCAAGTCCTCATGGGCCCACCATTTTAATTGAGAGAAGAAATATGGAATTAGAGATTTTACGACATTCTTGTTCACATGTGATGGCCCAGGCGGTTAAAGAACTCTGGCCCCAAGTGAAGCTGGCGATCGGCCCGGCGATTGAGGACGGGTTTTATTATGATTTTGACAAACCCGAGCCTTTCACGGATAGCGACCTTTTGGCGATAGAGAAAACTATGCAGAAAATTATTGCCAGTAACCAATCGTTTGAGCGCCAGGAATTAGAAAAATCTGAAGCCATAGAGTTGTTCCAAAAACTGCATGAAGATTACAAGGTGGAATTGATTAAAGCTCTGCCGGATACGGTGGTTTCCATTTATAAAACCGGCGCCGGGTTTACAGATCTCTGCCGTGGGCCGCACATTCAGAGTACCGGGCAGATTAAAGCTTTTAAGTTATTATCGGTGGCCGGGGCTTATTGGCATGGGATAGAAACTAACCCCATGCTGCAGAGAATTTATGGCACCTGCTTTGAAACCAAAAAAGAACTGGATGA
>CAZEBD010000029.1:7902-12727 GCA_964510625.1 uncultured Planctomycetales bacterium | reverse complement strand
CAGTCCGGAGCCGATATTTTAGTCATGCGCCATCCCAAAGCGGCGCAAAAAGTGGATAATTATATTCAGGCGCTTTTCAAGGAGTAAGCATGTTTATTGTCGGTGAATTGATTAACGGGATGTATGCTAATATTGCTTCGGCGATTAAGTATCATGATAAGAAGGCCATCCAGAAATGCGCCTTGGAGCAGATTGCTAACGGTGCCGATGCCTTGGATCTAAGCTGCGGCCCGGCTTCACAAAACCCGTTAATTGATCTGCCCTGGATGGTGGAAGCAGTCCAGGAGGTTTGCGATAAAACACTCTGCCTTGATTCCAGCCGGCCTAAAGTTATTGAGGAAGGTTTAAAGGCAGCCAGGAATAAAACAATTATTAATTCTACGACGGCAGACCGGGAAAAGCTGGATATCCTTATTCCGCTGGCCAAGAAATATAAATCCCAGCTTATTGGGATAGCCATCAGCGCTAAGGGGATTCCGCAGAATAAGGATCAGCGCCTGGAATTAGCCGCCGATATCCTTACTTATGCTGCAGAAACTGGATTTCCCGTTACAGATCTTTATCTTGATCCGATCCTGATGCCGGTAAATGTGGCGCAGGAGCAGATCCCGGGGATTTTAGAGACGATTAGAGAGTTTAAAATGATCGCCGATCCGGCCCCGAAAACAATTATTGGTTTAAGTAATATTTCCCAGGGCGCTAAATTCCGCAGTTTGATCAACCGGACATTTTTAACGATGGCAGTTGCATCCGGCTTAGATTCTGCTATACTTGATCCTAATGATTTAGAGCTTATGGATGCATTAATTACCGCAGAGCTTATTTTAAATAAGAATATTTACTGCGATTCGTATATAGAAGCATATAGAAAAAAATAGATTTGGCGGAGTAGCTCAGCCTGATAGAGCACGCGGCTCATACCCGCTTGGTCGGTGGTTTAAATCCACTCTCCGCCACCAATGTCGCGAGAGGCAGTCCCCCCGCAAGGGGGACCACTCTCCGCCACCATATATCCCTTGACAAGGTGCCGTACTCATGAAAAAGGGGTTCACTTTAGTAGAGCTGATTATTGTTATTGTGATCATCGGAGTTTTAGCGGCGATTGCCTTGTCTCAATATACTAAGGTGGTTGAGAAAAGCCGGGCCAGTGAAGCCAGGTTGGTTTTAGGCACTCTTAGGACCGCAGAAATTGGGGAATATAAAGAAAATGACGCTTACGCAGCAGTCAGCGATTTAGGCGTTGGAGCTCCGGATGGGGTTTGCCAGGATTCGCATTATTTTTCATACGCCTGCGATACTGACGGGTTCTGTACTGCCACCCGCTGCACAACCGGAGGAAAGAATCCCAACGGTACCTTTGCCTGGACCAAGGCTTTGGATATCGCCGGCAGCTGGAGCGGGACAGCCGGTTATTAATTATTTTAAGGAGTAATCATGATCAGTGACGGCAAGTATAAAGAAATTGTCGAGAATGCTAATAGTATTATTCTGCTGATGAACCCGCGCGGCAATATTATGTTTCTTAACAAATTCGGCCAGCAATTTTTCGGTTACCGGGAAACAGATCTGTTAGGCCAGAGCGTGATCGGTACAATCGTCCCCAAAACAGATTCAGCCGGGCAGGATTTGAATCAGATGATCAAGGAGATCATCGGAAGGCCTGAACAATATTCAGTGAATGAAAATGAAAATATGTGCAACGACGGCAGCAAGGTGCACATTTTATGGACGAATAAAGCGATCATTGGTTTTGATAAAAGTGTCCAGGAGATCCTTTGTATCGGTAACCAGGTTAAGAAATAACCTTAGCGGCGTAAAAATTTCTTAGCCAGTTTTTCCACGATCAGCGAAGTAAAAATAAACACCCCCGCTTCAGTTAAAACCGTAGCCAGCGCCGCTCCCAGAAAAGAAAATTTATAGATAAGAATAAAGATCAGCGGCAGGCCGATGATTGCTGCGCCGACATGGATCTTAGCATAGAGGTCCTGTTTACCGCAGACCAGTAAAAACTGCACCTTAAAATTATTCGCCCCGACAAAAAATACTGCCGCTAATAAGATCCGTAAAGTTAATACTATTTCTTTATAAGCTGCGCCGCAGGCCAGATTGACCACCCAAGGGGCGATAAAATAAGCAATCGGTAAACTGACCACAAAACCCAGGGTGATTCCATCCTGGATCCGGTACATGATCGCCACCGCCCGTTGTTTATTTTTCGAAAAAACACGGCTGATCCTGGGGAATACCGCCCGGGTAAAAGAATCCATCGGGAAGGTCTGAATGGTATTGGCGATCCTTTCGGCCAGGGAAAAATATCCGGTAATTACATTATTCGTCAGCAGGCCTACGGCAAATACCCGGCTGGTGGTGTAAGTATTTACCGCTAGTATCGAAATAAAGATATCCCAGCCGGTTTTAATCTCCCGTTTCAGATCGGTCATTCTTTGTAAAATGAATTCCAGCCGGAATTTTTTAAAAGCGATATACAGCCCTAATATTCCGCCGATAATTGATAAGCAGGAGTTCATTAAAGGAACCCGCAGGTAATCCTGGGGAGCCCCGACAAAGAAAAATATGCCCAGCGCATAGAGGATGCCGCTGATTACATTGACTACGGAAATGTAGCCCATCTTTTCTTTCCCTTGGAAAAACCAGACCGGAAACAAAGTGCTGCCGATGACCGTGCCAAAACTCAAGATGTAAACCGGCCAGTCCGCTTTGAATTTGGGGACAAAATAAATAATTGCGCAGAGGATAAAGAAGCTGATTGCCGCAAAAATCAACTTTACGGTCATGACGGCGGAAAAGAGGGCGCTTACTTTTTGTTTGTGTTCGCCGATCAGGGCGATCGACCGGGTGGCTGATAAGCTGAAGCCGTAATCAGTGATAATCATAAAATATTGGACTAAGCTTTGGGCAAAAGCGATTAAGCCGAATCTTTCCATGCCGATTACCCGGACTAAATAAGGCAGGACGATTAAAGGCAGGATATAGCTGATGCCCTGGAGAGTAGTCAGGGAGATGAAGTTGCTTAAAACAATTTTTCGTTCTTTATGGGTAGTGATCCGTTTTCTCATTCTAATTAATTTACACGTTTAAAGGCTTAAAGTCAATCCGAAAGAAAAGGGGACGTTTCCCTCGGAAGGGAAACGTCCCCTTTTTTAAATTAACTTTTTATGCTAAGATAACTTTATGCTTGATAAATTTACTGAGACGGTCAACCGCTATAAATTACTCCGGAAAAACGATCTGGTCCTGGTGGGGGTCTCCGGCGGGCCGGATTCATTAGCCCTGCTTTTTAAGCTCTCCGGGCTTAAGCGTAAGCTGAATTTAAGATTACACATTGCTCATTTTGACCATGGCTGGCGTAAAGATTCAGGCCAGGATGCGCTTTTTGTGGAGAATCTTGGCAAAAAACTTAAAATCCCGGTTACTCTCGGAAAGCTAAAACGGCAGAGTAGGCCTAAAGGGTCGCTGGAAGAGTTTTTCCGCCTGAAACGGATCGAATTCTTACTGCAAACCGCTAAAAAAATCGGAGCCGATAAAATCGCCCTCGGGCATAACTCAAACGACCAGGCAGAGACGGTATTGATGCGTATTTTACGGGGGACTGGATTATCGGGTTTATCCGGTATATTTCCGAAAAGAACCATCGGCAAAACCGTGTTTATCCGTCCGCTTTTAGAGACTCCGCGCACCCTGATCGAAAAGTTTTTAAAACGTAAAGGCGTAGCGGCACGGATTGATCCCAGTAACGGCCAGGATTTTTTTATGCGTAATAAGATCCGGCATCGGCTGCTTCCGGAACTTAAACAGTCGTATAATAAGAATATCATTAATTTATTAGCCAACCTGGCACAAAGCGCTGCGGATGATTACCAATATCTGGAGCAGGCCGCGCATAATTCCCTTAAGGGCAGCCCCTCAAGGCTTAATCTTAAAAAATTAGCCAGGCTGCATCCGGCAATTTTGCGGCTTAAACTGCGCCAGGGGATTGCTTCTGTCCAGGGGGATACCCGCAGGATAAATTTTGTGCATATCCGCGAATTGGAAGATCTGATTTCTGATCGTCCACATGGCTCGGTTGTCCATTTACCCAAAAAAATCTGCGTCCAGAAAACCCGCACCTATTTACGTTTTTATAAGCGCTAAATCTATAAATTACTTGATTTTACGGAGATTGCAGGATATAATAAAAATCTAAATTTATCTTAACATTTGTTTGTAACCGGAGAGGTCAGAATGTCACCCATTAAAAAATCTAAACCTAATAAAACTAATCCCGCCAAGCGTTTTCCGTTCGGCTGGTTGCTGGTTTTTTTCCTTTTGATTATACTGATCAATTCCTTCGGCAACATACCGGTCTCCGGCGTACCTAAAGAGATTGCTTACAGCCAGTTTTACCAGACTTTAAAGAACAAACCGGAAAGCATTAAGAAGGTCTCTAAGACTGAGAATTTACTGCAAGGTGATTTTTCGGATGGCAGTAAGTTTTTTGTCAATACTCCGGAGAATGACCCGGAGATGCTTAGTCTGATGCGCCAGAATTTAAAGGATTTTGAAATCAAACCGGCGCGGACTTTCTGGTTAACCCTGCTTTTTAATCTGGGGCCGATATTACTGCTGATTTTCTTTTGGTGGATGATGGCTGCCCGCGGTGAGCAATTAGGTTCAAGGATCATGTCTTTCGGTAAGGTGAAATCCAAGATCCAAAGTAATAAAGAAAAGGCCACCTTTGATGATGTCGCCGGTGTAGATGAGGCTAAAGAGGAGCTTAAGGAAGTGATTGAGTTCCTGAAGGACCCTAAAAAATTCCAAAAATTAG
>CAZEBD010000029.1:237-7892 GCA_964510625.1 uncultured Planctomycetales bacterium | reverse complement strand
AGGCGGTAAAATCCCTAAAGGAGTGCTTTTAGTCGGCCCGCCGGGATGCGGCAAGACTTTGATCGCCCGCGCGGTTGCCGGGGAGGCCAATGTCCCGTTTTTCAGTATCTCCGGTTCTAACTTTGTCGAGATGTTTGTGGGGGTTGGCGCCAGCCGGGTCAGGGATCTATTTGACCAGGGGCGCAAGGCGGGAATCGTTTCCGGAAAAGGCGCGATTATTTTTATCGATGAGATTGATGCGGTCGGCAGATTGCGTTTCTCCGGGATCGGCGGAGGTAATGATGAACGCGAACAGACGCTTAATCAGCTTTTGGTTGAGATGGATGGTTTTGACGGCCAGCAGGGATTGATCCTGATCGCCGCCACCAACCGTCCGGATACGCTTGACCCGGCGCTGCTGCGCCCGGGAAGGTTTGACCGGACGATCATTATTAATTTGCCGGATATCAAAGGCCGTGAAGAAATACTTAAGGTGCATACCCGTAAGATCAAATTGGCCCCATCCGTTGACCTGAAATCTGTTGCCAGCCAAACCCCGGGTTTTTCCGGAGCTGACCTGGCTAACCTTTGTAATGAGGCGGCTTTGATGGCCGCCAGGAATAATAAAGAAGCAGTGGAAGAGATCGACCTGGATAAATCCGTTGAAAGGGTTTTGATGGGGCCGGAGAAGAAAAGCCATATCATGTCCAAGAAGGAAAAGGAGATTACTGCTCTGCATGAGTCCGGGCATGCTTTACTTTCTTTACTGCTGCCTGAAGTTAACCCGCTGAAGAAAGTTTCGATCATTCCGCGGGGATTAGCCGGCGGTTATACTTTTACTCCTCCCTTAGAGGACCGCCATTATTGGACTAAAAAAGAATTGTTGGCTGAGATTACCATGATCTTAGGCGGGCGGGCCAGTGAAGAGATCTGTTTAAGCGAGGTGACTACCGGAGCCCAGAATGATTTAGAGGTAGCTACGGGTATGGCCAGGCGTATGGTCATGCAGTTTGGGATGTCACAGCGCCTGAGGAATCTGACTTTAGGCAGAAGGGAAGGCCTGGTATTTTTAGGCCGCGATATAATGGAGGAAAAGAATTACAGCGAGCAGACCGCCCGGATCATCGATGAAGAGGTTAAGCAGATCACTGAGGATGCTTATAACAAAGCCCTGGAAATATTAAAAAGCAATCAGGATAAACTTAAACTTCTTTCATCTTCGCTTTTAGAGAAAGAGGTCTTAAGCGGCCAAGAGGTAAAGAAAATTTTAGGGATCCAGAAAAGCGACTTAGTTTAAAATGCGTATTTTGAATTTTGCCTGCCCGCAGGAAGTAAAAAAAATTATGCAGGAGATTGGGGTTGATCCTTATGGAGCCAGGATTATGCTGCCTAAGGCCAGCCATCTGTTAGTCCGCTTAAAATCCGTTAATAACATTGCCGCCAACATTATTAAACAGGAGATGCTTTCTTTAGGCGCTGATGCGGCGGTTGCCCGCGGAGCGCTCACCGGAAAAACTAAAACTACCGATATCCTTCTGATCGGCCGCCGCGACCACCTGGAGGTTTTGATCACAAAGTTAAAGCTCCAGCCTTTTGGCCTGCAAAAATTAGCGGTAGAGTTAGAGCAAAACCTGAAGAATTTTACGAAAAATAATTTTACCTTGCCGCTAAGAGGTAGACCTTTAAAATTAGGCAGCCGCACCCGGATTATGGGGATCATTAATCTGACCCCGGATTCCTTCAGTTGTGACGGCCTTTTGCGGCAGCCGGGGCAAGATTATGCGCAGGCTGCCTTAGCTAAAGCCGGGCAAATGGTTGCCGATGGTGCGGATTTGATTGATTTAGGCGGCCAGTCCAGCCGGCCAGGCGCAAAGAGCATAAGCGCTAAAGAAGAGTTATCGCGTATTTTGCCGTCGGTAAAACTTTTGGCAAAAAAAATCAAGGTTCCTATTTCTATCGATACGACTAAGCCTGAAGTAGCCAAAGCCGCTTTAGATAACGGGGCCCAGATGATTAATGATATTGCCGGGTTAAGGGATAAGCGGATGATCAAGGTAGCCGCCCGGTATAAAGCGGCAGTCGTGATTATGCATATGTTAGGCCTACCCGTAAATATGCAAAAAATAATTGTTTATGAATCTTTGATTGATGATATTGCCGCTTATCTTAAGCGTTCCATTGATTGCGCCGAAGCAGGCGGGATCAGTCCGGATAGAATCATCATCGATCCGGGTATAGGTTTCGGTAAAACCTGCGCGCATAACCTTGAGATAATTAAGCGTTTGGCGGAATTTAAAATCCTGGGCAAGCCGATACTCATTGGCCCTTCAAGGAAATCTTTTATTGCTAAGCTCTTAAAAGACAATACCCAGCCGCGGTTAAGCGGCACCTTGACGGCCTGCGTGATGGCGGCGCAGTCTGGGGCAAACATCGTTCGCGTGCATGACGTAAAAGAAGTCGGTCAATCCCTGAAAATGTTGGAAGCTGTGGAGAATGCCCATGCCTGATCTAATGGTTTATTGGAAACCGGTAATCGAGGTGGTCATCCTGTGGTTCTTGATCTATCAGATTATGCTTTTTTTTGAGGGGTCCCGGGCGCTTTCGGCGCTGCGCGGGATAATTATATTATTATTGGCGTTTTTAGTTTTTCAAAAGTTTAATTTTTCGGTCTTAAGCTGGATATTTGAAAAACTCTTCGGTATATCGGTTATTGCCATATTGATTATTTTTCATCCGGAAATAAGAATGGGGTTGGCCCAGATCGGGAAGCGCCAGCTTTTTAAGAATAACTTAAAAGACGAAGATATTATTATTTTAAGCCGTCAGATCTCTTTGGCCTGCGAGAATTTAACCAAGATCAAATTAGGCGCTTTAATTGCGATCGAAAAGAATGATTCGTTAGCTGCTTACATTCAAAGCGGGGAGATTATTGATTCACGGATCTCTGCCGACCTGATCGAAGCGGTCTTTACCCCGAATAACCCTTTGCATGACGGCGGGCTGATTATCAGCCGCGGCCGGATCGCCGCCTGCGGCTGTATTTTTCCTTTAGCCGTAAATCAGGAATTAAGCCGGGTTTTTGGCACCCGCCACCGGGCAGCGTTAGGATTAAGCGAAGAAACGGATGCGATTATGATCGTGGTTTCCGAAGAAAGGCGGGATGTTTCAGTTATTTACCAGAAGAGGTTTTATAAAGATCTGGGGGCTGCGCAGCTGGAAGATAAAATTACCGAGTTGTTAAAAACCAAAGAAGATGAATAAAAAACGAAATAATATTCTTTTGTATCTTGCCCGCTCCATAACTACCCACCCGTGGTTAAAGCTGATTGCGTTGCTTTTAGCGGTGATCATCTGGTTTTATGTAAAGCAAGAAGGAAATTAAAATAAACATGCCCAAATTAGGTGTAAATATCGACCATGTAGCGACTTTGCGCCAGGCCCGCTGCGGGGTTTTGCCGGATCCGGTTTATGCGGCTTATCTGGCTGAGGCAGCCGGTTCCGATAGCATCGTGGCGCATTTACGGGAGGACCGGCGCCATATTCAGGATCAGGATATCAAGGTTCTGCGGAAAAAAATTACCACTAAATTTAACCTGGAGATGTCTGTCTCTGCGCAAATTTTAAAAATTGCCTGTTTGGTTAAGCCTGACCAGGCTACTTTGGTACCGGAGAATAGAAAGGAATTAACCACCGAAGGCGGTTTAGATGTCGCCGGTAATCTTAAAAAAATTACCGCCGCGGTAAAAAAATTAAACCGCTGCGGTATCCGGGTCAGCTTGTTTATCGATCCGGATATGGCGCAGGTTTGCGCAGCGCAAAAAACCGGGGCCGGTTTAATCGAGTTTCATACCGGCCGTTATGCCTCAGCTAAAAACTTACCTCAAAAAGAAAAGTATTTCCGGCAGCTTAAGGCGATGGTCGGCTATGCAAACGGACTGGGGTTTAAGGTCTCTGCCGGCCACGGGTTGGATTACGCTAATGCCCGCCGGATCGCCCGGATCAAAGGTATCGCAGAACTTAATATTGGTCATGCGATTATTTGTAAAGCGGTGTATGTGGGTTTATTTGCGGCAGTCAAGGAAATGCGAAAGTTGGTGAGCTGATGTTTTTAGGCACGGGAGTGGATATTACCGAAGTCAGGCGTATCCGCCAGGCACATGAAAAATGGGGGGATGATTTTTTAAACCGCGTTTTTACCCCTGATGAGATCGCTAACGCTAAAACCAGGACCTCTTTTTATCAGCATCTGGCCGGACGGTTTGCCGCTAAAGAAGCGATCTTTAAAGCCGCCGGAGACGCCCAGCTTTCCTGGCAGGATATCCAAATCCTTAATGACCGGGAAGGCAAACCGGTATGCTTATTTTTAAACGGCCGGGGTAAAAATATCGAAGTGTATATTTCTATTTCGCATGTTAAAACTTATGCGGTTGCCAACGCGGTTGTCAGGCAGAAAAGCTGATTCCCATAAAGGTGATTACGGAAAAATACTGATCTTAGCCGGTTCATCCCGGTTTTCCGGGGCAGCTTTATTGTGTGCTGAATCCGCTTTACGCTCGGGAGCCGGGTTGGTGACGGTGGGCATACCGTTTGGAATAAATGCGGCAGTGATCAAAAATAAGATCAAAGAAGTAATGACCTTGCCGTTACCGCAGACTAAAGATGGAACTTTAAGCCTGGCTGCTTTTTCTAAAATTAAGCCATTTCTGGCAGAAACGGATGTTTTGGTGGTTGGCCCGGGCCTGGGTAACCACAAATCGACCTATGCCTTAGTCAGAAAGATCGTCAGTCAGGTTGCTTTACCATTAGTTATTGATGCCGATGGGTTAAATGCCCTGGCTGGGCATCTGGAGATCCTTAAAAACCATAAGGGCATGGCGATCTTAACTCCGCACTCCCAAGAGATGGCTACCCTTTTTGGGATCGATCTGGGATTTGTAAAGAAAAACAGGAAATTGGTTGCGAAAAAGTACGCTAAATATTATAATAGTATAATTATTCTTAAAGGCCACCGGAGCATCATCACGGACGGCAAAAAAAAGTTTTATATAAATCAAACCGGTAATCCCGGTATGGCTACCGCAGGAAGCGGGGATGTGCTTAGCGGCGTAGTTGCTGCTTTTTTAGGGCAGGGGCTGGAGGGGTTTGCGGCGGCAAAATACGCAGCCCATATCCATGGGTTAGCCGGTGATATCGCCGCTGGCGATAAGACGCAGATGGGTTTGATCGCATCCGATATTATCGATCGGATCCCGGAGGCGTTAAAGATTTGTAATTTTTGCCGACGTAGCTCAGTTGGTAGAGCGGCTGTTTTGTAAACAGCGGGTCGGGGGTTCAAATCCTCTCGTCGGCTTTTGATAGATTATTGGGCAGGTACCCAAGTGGCCAAAGGGGACAGACTGTAAATCTGTTGCACTCGTGCTTCAAAGGTTCGAATCCTTTCCTGCCCATTAAATGTATACGCGGCACCTAACGCAGTTACCTCGCCCTTAAAGGAATTGGGCGAGTACGCCGCCTCTGCGGCGATTGCGCGAGTGCCGCACCGCTGTGCGGGAGTAGTTCAGTGGTAGAACAATAGCCTTCCAAGCTATGAATGGGGGTTCGATTCCCCTCTCCCGCTTAAAAGTTACTATGGAGCACCGATATGAATGACATATTTGGCCGGCTTATCGATGATGCCGCAGTCCTGGTGCTTTATTTAGATCCTAAACGCAACATTGTTCTTTGTAATAAGAAAACGCAAAGCCTGACCGGGTTTAAGCAGCCTGAGATTATCGGAAAGAACTGGCTTAAAGTTTTGTTCCGGGATTCCGAGAATGCCATGCGCAAGGATATGTTTAATGCGGTCTTAGACGATGCTTTGACTTACCGCCGGCCGAAAGATTTTAAATGCCACCTTTTAAGCGGCCAAGGCGAATTACGCCTGATCTCCTGGAATATTTCCCCGCTGGTGGGTAAAGGCGGCCAGGTCGAAGGCAGTGTTCTGTTCGGTCAGGATATTACTCAGGTGCAGGAACGTGAAAACTCGATTAAAAATATCGACGATTCCCTTAAAAACATCCTCTCCAGTATCCATGAATATGCCTTATATGTGGTTAATCTGGACGGCTTGATTACTTATTGCGGCATGGGTTTTGAAACGATGCTGGGTTACCGTAAATCAGAGATTATTTTTAAGCCGGCCGGCATTTTGCATAATCCTGATAAAGCCGGCAGCCAGCTGGAGTTAATCTTTGAGCGGGTAAGCCGGTTTGGTAAATATGAGGCCGAAGTCGACCTGTTTACTAAAACTTCTACGGCGGTTCCGGTAAGATTGACGGTCAATCAGTTTTTGGATACAAAAGGTAAATTTACCGGTTATATATTTATTGCTAAAGATATAACCGAGACTAAAAAACTGGAATACCAGATCTTTCAGGCGGAAAAATTAGCGGCTTTGGGGCAATTATCTGCCGGTATTGCCCATGAGATTAATAATCCGCTTTTTGTGGTTGCCGGAAGGCTTGAGATGCTCAAAGGGCAGGGGTTGGGCGCAGACACGGAAAAAACACTGGAGTTGATTGACAGCCAGGTCAGCCGGATCCGGAAATTAGTCGATCGGATCCTTAAGTTTGCCCGTAAATCAACCTTATCCCTTAAGCCGGTTAATATCAATGAAATTATTGAAATTGTCCTGCCCCTGGTGCATTATAATAAATTACCTTCGGCAGAGGTCAGAATTGAAAAATCTTTGGAAAAGAATATGCCTAAGGTTTCCGGTGATGCCGATCAGCTGCAGGAGGTCTTTCTGAACCTGATCATTAATGCTTATCAGGCGATGCCGGTAGGCGGGAGGCTGAGGATCGCTACCTTTAATTTCGGCAACCTTTATGCCCAAATCCAAATTTCAGATACCGGAGTAGGTATTCCGGCGGATCATTTGAAAAATATATTTATGCCTTTTTTCTCGACTAAGGATCAGGGTACCGGATTAGGCTTATCCATCTGTCATAATATTATTAAGAATCATAACGGCTCGATTGAACTGGAGAGTGAGCCTAACCAAGGGACAACCTTTACCGTTAAGTTACCTTTTATTTAAAGGAGGCAAGACGTGTCTGAAAAAATTCTGGTTGTTGATGATGAAGCTCCGGTGAGGGATCTTTTGTCGGATCTGTTTAAGAAAGAAGGTTTTCTGCCGGAGACCTGCTCCAGCGGCGAAGAGGCCCTGGAAGCGCTTAAAAAAGATTCTTTTGATGTAGTGTTATTGGATATTAAACTGGGAGGAATTAACGGTTTAGATGTCCTGCAAAAGATCCGCGCGCAATACCCGGAGCTGCCGGTAGTGATGATCACCGGATTTGGGTTTGATGAAGAATTGATCTGTAAAAGTAAGCAGTTTGGATGCTGCGGTTATATCGGTAAGAACATGCCGGTTCCCCAGATCATTTTTACCTTTAAGCAATTTATCAAAGAGTCCAAAGAAAAGCCGGATAAAAAGGCGGTTAAATGAGCGAAGAATTCTTAAAGCCGGTTTTTATCGATGCTTTTGATTTGGATGATGCCTGGTTTCAGTGTCTCTCGGCGATCTTAGATAAAGGGCATCTTTATACGATCACCCGCGGCAGCTACGAAGGACAGAAACGGCTGGAATTTGATTTTGTTACGGTAAGGGTACGTAAACCTTCTCATCAGATTAT
>CAZEBD010000029.1:0-227 GCA_964510625.1 uncultured Planctomycetales bacterium | reverse complement strand
CGGAAGGAATGAGTATACCGGCACCGACGGATATGGATTATATCCAGGGATACTTGAGTTATCTGCTTACCGGTGCTAAGACCGAGACTGAAGATTATACTTATGGGGAAAGGTTGGTCGACCCGAAGGTTAAGTTTAAACAGAAGTTAGCCGGCCGTGATCTGATCACCGAGATGCCTTTAGAGGTCAACCAGATCGAGGAAGTGATCAAGATGTATAAAGAGAAA
>CAZEBD010000028.1:0-12994 GCA_964510625.1 uncultured Planctomycetales bacterium | reverse complement strand
TGGAATCCCAGTTGGAAACTAAGGTTTTGATTATGGCCATCAACAACATTTTTTCTCCTGCTGATGGCCGTCCGGTGATTTCGCCGACCCAGGATATTATTTTAGGGGTGGCTTATTTAAGCCGTGAAAAAGCCGGTTCACTGGGTGAGGGAATGTCTTTTTCAAGCGCCGATGAAGTTTTGGTGGCTTATGACGATAAAGCGGTGGCTTTGCACGCTAAAATCAAGATCCGGATAAACGGCTTGTATGATTTTGACCAGAAGAAAGTAACCGGAGAGAACCAGTTGATTACCACTACCGTCGGCCGGGTGATTTTTAATCAGGTGCTGCCTCCGGAATTCGGATTTGTCAATTGTGATTTAAAAAAGAGTAAGGTCAGCGATATTGTGGTCAGTTGCTATAAACGGTTTGGCCATGCCACGACCATTAAATTATTGGATGATATTAAAAAATTAGGTTTTGAAATGGGCACCTTGGGCGGCATTTCCATTGGTATTGATGATATGACCGTGCCGCTGGCCAAACCTCAGGTTCTGAAAGAATCAAAAGAGGAAGTGGCCCGTGTCGAAGATCAGTACCGTAAAGGTATTATTACCGACAGCGAGCGTAAATCTAAAGTAATTGATATCTGGACGCACGCCACCGATAATATTTCCGACCTTTTATTTAAAGGGATGGATTCTTTTAACCCGATCTTTATGATGGCCGATTCCGGTGCCCGCGGTAGCCGCTTGCAGGTCAGGCAGCTGGCCGGTATGCGCGGCCTGATGGCTAAGCCCAGCGGTGAAATCATTGAAAATCCGATTACCGCTAACTTCCGCGAAGGATTGAATGTTTTAGAGTATTTTATCTCTACCCATGGTGCGCGTAAAGGCTTGGCCGATACCGCGCTTAAGACCGCCGATGCCGGATATCTTACCCGGCGCTTAGTGGATGTGGCGCAGGAGGTAATTGTCTGTGAAGAAGATTGCGGTACTTTAAACGGTATTACCGTCTCGGCAATTGTTGAGGGGGATGAAGAGGTTGTCGGTTTAAAGGACCGGATCCTGGGCCGGGTAGCTTTAGATAATGTTGTAGATATCATTACCGATGAGGTAATTATCGAGCAGGGTTCAGAGATTACCGAGGATAAAGTCGACCAGATCGAAAGATTGGGTATTGAAAAAATCCGCATCCGCAGCGTACTGACCTGTGAAAGCGGAAGAGGGGTTTGCGCCAAATGTTACGGCCGCAATCTTTCTACCGGCAGGCTGATCGAGCTGGGCGAAGCAGTCGGAGTGGTGGCGGCGCAGAGTATCGGCGAACCCGGTACCCAGCTGACCATGAGGACCTTCCACATCGGCGGTACCGCTTCCAGGACGATCGAACAGTCATTCATCAAATCCAAAAACCAAGGTTTAATTAAATACCATAGCTTAAGGGTTACCCTGAAGAATAAAGAATATGTCGTTTTAAACCGTAACGGCGCGATTAGTGTTAATGATGCGCAAGGCAGGGAATTTGAGCGTTACTCTATTCCGCAGGGTGCTTTTATCTCTTTTGCCGATGGCTCTGAAGTCAAAAAGGGAGTCTCTCTGGTGCATTGGGATCCGTATACCTTACCCGTACTTACGGAAGTCGGCGGTTTAGTCCGCTTTGAGGATCTGCGCGAAAATATCACGATGCGTGAAGAGGTTAATCCGGTTACCAAACTCTCTGAGCGCGTGGTGGTGGAACATAAGCCGGAGTATCATCCGCAGGTTGTTATCCTGGATGAGAAAAAAGAAGTTTTAGGTATTTATCCTATTCCCATCGGCGCCCATATTATCGTGCGCGACGGGGAAAAAGTCGGCGGCGGAGACCTGCTGGCTAAGATTCCGCGAACTGTAGTCAAAACCCGCGATATTACCGGAGGCCTTCCGCGCGTGGCGGAACTTTTTGAAGCCCGCAGGCCCAAGGATCCGGCAGTAATCAGTGAAATTGACGGATTCGTGGAATTTGGCGAGACCAAGAAAAATCAGCGCGTGATCATCGTCAAGAGCGCGACCGGGATGGCCAGGGAATATATTATTCCTCATGGCAAACATCCCAATGTTTACAAAGGCGATAAAGTTACTGCCGGCCAGCAGCTGACCGACGGCCCGGTAGTTTTACAGGATATCTTAAGCGTCTGCGGTGATAAAGTTTTACAGGAATATTTAGTAAATGAGGTTCAGGAGGTTTATCGTTTGCAGGGCGTAAGAATTAATGATAAGCATATTGAGGTGATCATCCGGCAGATGCTTAAAAAAGTAAGAGTCGAGGATCCCGGGGATACAGAATTTCTGGCTACCCAGCAGGTAGATAAGTGGGTTTTCCAGAAAGAAAATACCCGGGTGATCAAAAAAGGCGGCAAACCCGCTCAGGCCACACCGTTGCTTTTAGGTATTACTAAGGCCTCTTTGACTACCGAAAGTTTTATTTCCGCCGCTTCATTCCAGGAGACCACCCGCGTTTTAACGGAAGCCGCCACCAGCGGAAAGCATGATGAATTGTTTGGATTAAAAGAAAATGTCATCGTGGGCCATCTGATCCCGGCGGGTACCGGATTCAAGGCACACCGCGATATTGAAGTATCTAAAGTCGGCGCCGAAAGCAGCGCCGAAAAGAAAGAAGAAAAGGAATAACCTATGCCCACAATTGCACAGTTAATCAGACACGGAAGGATCTCTAAGAAAAAGAAGAGCAAGTCCCCGGCGTTAAAGGCCTGTCCTCAGAGAAGAGGAGTGTGTATCCAGGTGCGTACAATGACTCCGAAGAAACCTAACTCGGCCTTGCGTAAGATTGCCAGGGTCCGTTTGACTACGGGTTTAGAGGTTACTGCCTATATCCCCGGAGAAGGGCATAATCTTCAGGAGCACTCGATTGTTTTAGTCAGGGGCGGCAGGGTCAAGGATCTTCCCGGTGTCCGATATCACATTGTCAGAGGTTCATTAGATGCCTCAGGGGTCAATGCCCGCAGGCGCGGCCGTTCTAAATACGGAGCCAAGCGGCCCAAAGAAGGGAAATAGTCTAGATGAGAAGAAGAAAAGCGCAGGAAAAAGTTATTTTAGCAGACCCTAAATATAATAGCAAAATCATCGCTAAATTCATGAATATGGTGATGCGCGACGGCAAGAAAGCGGTGGCGGAACGCTTAGTCTATAGCGCTTTTGATATTGTGTTAAAAAATTTAAACGAACAGGATATTTTAAAAGTATTTTACAAAGCATTGGATAACGCCCGTCCGCGCTTAGAAGTTAAACCGCGCAGGGTAGGCGGAGCTACTTATCAGGTTCCGGTGGAGGTCAGGCAGGAACGCGGTACATCCATTGCTTTACGCTGGATCAGGGATTTTGCCCAGAACAGAAAAGGCAAACCCATGCAGGAAAAGTTAGCCGATGAGATTATCGCGGCATTCAAGGGAGAAGGCTCGGCAATTAAAAAGAGGGATGATACGCATAAGATGGCTGAATCCAACAAAGCCTATGCGCATTTCCGTTGGTAAGAATGAGAAAAATACCGTTAGAACAACTTAGGAATATCGGGATCATCGCTCACATCGATGCGGGTAAAACCACGACCAGCGAGCGGATTTTATTTTATACCGATAAAAATTACAAGATCGGTGAAGTGCATGACGGTGCGGCGACTATGGACTGGATGGTTCAGGAGCAGGAAAGAGGCATCACCATTACCGCTGCCGCCACGACCTGCAAATGGAAAGATATTACGATCAATCTGATCGATACCCCCGGCCACGTTGATTTTACGATCGAAGTGGAAAGGTCACTTAAGGTATTAGACGGGGCAGTCGTGGTATTTTGTGCGGTAGGCGGAGTTCAGCCGCAATCCGAAACCGTCTGGCGTCAGGCAGACCGCTATAAAGTCCCGCGCCTGGCTTTCGTCAATAAAATGGACCGTACGGGAGCGGATTTCTTCGCGGTGGTTAAGCAGATGCATGAAAGATTAGGCGGAAATGTGGCGGCGATCCAATTACCGGTAGGCCGGGAAGCTGGTTTTAACGGTTTGATTGACCTGGTAGATAAGCGCCTGCTGCATTATAAAGATGATTTAGGAAAAGAAATTGAAGAGAAAGAAGTGCCTCAGGAGATGATGGCGGATTTTGAAAAATACCGCTTGATTCTGGTGGAGAAAGTTGCCGAGGCTGATGATGCGATTATGGAAGAGTATTTGGCCGGCAAAACTATTACCAATGAGCAGCTAAAAGCCGGCATCCGCCGGGGCTGCATTTCCAATAAATTTGTCCCTGTGCTTTGCGGTACAGCTTTTAAAAATAAAGGCGTGCAGTTAGTTCTGGATGCGGTAAAAGATTATTTGCCATCTCCCATCGATGTGCCGCCGGTTAAAGGCACTAATCCGGACAGCGGCGAATTTGAAGAGGTCAAGGCTGATGATAAGTCTCCTTTTACCGCTTTATGTTTTAAGGTAGCCAGCGACCCTTTTGTCGGTAAGATTTATTTTACCCGGGTATATTCCGGAACGCTTACCTCCGGCACCTATATTTATAACGCGACTAAGCGTTTAAGGGAACGGGTTACAAAAATTGTTAAGATGCATGCTAACCACCAGGAGGTTACCGAAAGTATTTCTACCGGAGATATCGCCGCTTTAGTGGGTTTAAAAGATACTAAGACCGGGGATACTTTGTGTATGGAAAAAAATCCTATCCTGATCGAAGCGATGCGTTTTCCGGAGCCGGTTATCCAGCAGGCGATCGAGCCCAAGAGTAAGGATGCTCAGGAAAAATTGGGTATGGCCATGCATAAACTTGAAGATGAAGATCCGTCATTCCGCGTTACCTATAATCAGGAAACCGGACAGACCCTGATTGCCGGAATGGGGCAGTTACATTTGGAAATTATTGTTGATAGAATTTTACGGGAATTTAATGTTGAAGCTACTGTCGGCGCCCCGCAGGTTGCCTATCGGGAAACAATCAGAAAGAGCGTGCCGAGTGTCGGTAAATTTATTTCGCAGTCTGGCGGACGCGGCCAATACGGCCACTGTGTAATCGAGATGAGCCCGCAGGAAATTCCGGGTACCGGGATTACTTTTGAAGATAAAATTAAGAGTGGGGCGATTCCGCGGGAATTTATTCCGGCGGTAAAACAGGGAGTCATCGGGGCGGCTAAAAACGGTGTGCTGGCCGGTTATCCGGTTACCGACGTAAAAGTGGTTTTGGTCGACGGGTCATTCCACGATGTTGATTCTTCGGAGTTAGCATTTAAGATGGCCGGCTCAATCGCTTTTCAGGATGGAATGAAAAAAGCAAATCCGGTTTTACTCGAACCGATTATGGATATCGAGGTAATCGTGCCGGAAGAGTTTATGGGGCAGATTATCGGCGATCTTTCCAGCCGCCGGGCCAAAATCGTCGCATTGGGCCAGGTGCAGAATTTACGCTCCATCCGGGCCAATGTTCCGCTCTCGGAAGTTTTTAATTACGCAACCGTAACAAGATCCTTGACACAAGGCCGTGCATCGTATACAATGGAACCTTCCTTCTACAGCGAAGTTCCCGCGCATGTAGCGGAAAAAGTGATTTCGGGATCGGTAAATACTAACGTAAGAAAGACTTTTTAAAAAAAATAGGAGGATAAGAGAAATGGCTAAAGAGAAATTTGTAAGGAGCAAACCGCACGTAAACATTGGGACCATCGGGCATATCGATCATGGTAAAACCACGCTTACGGCTGCCATTTGTAATGTTTTATCAAAACTTGGGCAAGCTACTGCCAGAGATTATGCCGATATCGCAAAAGGCGGCACAGTAAGAGATGAGACAAAAGTAGTTACGATTTCAGTTGCGCACGTTGAGTACGAAACTGCGACCCGTCACTATGCACATATAGATTGCCCGGGCCATGCTGATTATATTAAGAATATGATCACCGGTGCTGCCCAGATGGACGGAGCGATCCTGGTGGTTTCTGCTGCCGACGGCCCGATGCCTCAGACCAGAGAGCATATTCTTCTGGCCCGTCAGGTAAACGTTCCCAGTATGGTAGTATTTATGAATAAATGCGATTTAGTCGATGATAAAGAGTTATTGGATTTAGTCGAGATGGAGATTAGGGATCTTTTAACCAAATACGGTTTTCCGGGAGATAAAACTCCGATCATCCGCGGCAGCGCGAATAAAGCTTATTCAGCAGCTGATGCTAATGGCCCGGATGCCAAATGTATTATGGATTTAATGAAAGCCGTTGATGAGTTTATTCCTCTTCCGGCCAGAGAATTAGATAAGCCGTTACTGATGGCGGTTGAAGATGTCTTCAGTATCGAAGGTAGAGGAACAGTGGCTACCGGAAGAATCGAACGCGGTAAGGTTAAAGTCGGCGAAGAAGTTGAAATTATCGGTTTAAGGCCGGAAGCCAAGAAATCCGTAGTTACCGGAATCGAAATGTTCCGTAAGCTGCTGGATGAAGGACAGGCCGGTGATAACGTCGGACTGCTGTTAAGAGGCGTTGAAAAGAATGATATTGAACGCGGGATGGTTATTGCTGCGCCTAAATCCATTCTACCGCATACAAAATTCAAAGCCCAGGTGTATATTTTAACTAAAGAAGAAGGCGGAAGGCATACTCCGTTTTTCAAAGGATATCGTCCGCAGTTCTATTTCCGTACTACCGATGTTACCGGAGCAGCGACTCTGCCGGCCGGCGTAGAAATGGTTATGCCGGGTGATAATGTGACTTTGGAAGTTGAGTTGATTACTCCGATTGCTATTGAAAAAGAATCCCGTTTTGCGATTCGTGAAGGCGGTCATACCGTAGGAGCAGGTGTGGTTACGGAGGTTATTGCCTAAGCATCCATGAATACGCAAAAGATTCGCATCAAATTAAAAGCCTACGATCACCGGTTACTCGATCAGGCGGTAATTGAAATTGTGGATACCGTAAAGCGCACCGGGGCCAAGATTTCCGGCCCCGTACCGCTTCCCACAAAAAGAGAGATTTATACGGTATTACGTTCTCCGCATGTGGATAAAAAATCGCGGGAACAGTTTGATTTATCTACCCATAAGCGCCTTATTGACATCTTTGAACCCACAGCTAAGACCATCGATTCATTAAGGAAATTAAACCTGCCTGCAGGAGTGGACGTAGAGATCAAGTAACAAACTCAACGGATAAATTAAATGATTGGATTGATTGGTAAAAAAATTGGGATGACTCAGGTGTTTGCGGCGGATAATAATCTGGTCGGAGTGACTGCTATCCAAGCCGGGCCATGCGCGATCTTAGCGGTGGGCGCTAAAAATCTTCAGCTGGGTTTTGATTCGGTAAAAGAAAAATCCTTGAAGAAACCGCAAGCTGGGCTTTTTAAGAAATTAAAGATCACCCCGCGTAAAGTGATCAAGGATCTTTCTAAAGAGGCCGATGTAGAATACAAGGTCGGGGATGAGCTTAAGGTGGATTTATTTAACGAAGGTGATTTTGTGGATGTCAGCGGTATTTCTATCGGTAAAGGTTTTGCCGGAGGCATGAAACGCTGGCATTGGAAGGGCGGGCCGCGTACACATGGTTCTACCTCTCACCGCCGGATCGGTTCAGCCGGTTCCAGCACCACACCGGGAAGAGTTTTTAAAGGCCACCATATGCCTGGGCATCTGGGTGCGCAAAAAGCTACGGTGCAGAATTTAAAAGTGATCAAAGTAGATCTGGCCAATAACCTTTTGTTGATCGAGGGAGGGGTTCCCGGCCATAAGAACGGTTATTTAGTCGTGACTAAAGCGCTTAAGAAACGCGCCAAGAAAGCAGCCAAGAAATAATATGTTTACATTACCTGTATATAATACTGAAGGCAAAGAAGTCGATACGATCAAGCTTAATGCCAGTATCTTTGACGGCAGCCAGAATTTAGATTGCCTGCACCAGGCTATCTCGGGTTACCTGGCCAATCAGAGAAAAGGGTTAGCCGCGACTAAGACTCGCGGTGAAGTATCCGGCGGCGGCAGAAAGCCCTGGAAACAAAAAGGCACGGGCCGGGCCCGCGTAGGTTCAACACGTTCACCGCTTTGGCGGCACGGGGGCGTTGTTTTTGGCCCGCATCCGCGTGATTTTTCTTACGAAGTCCCCCAGAAGATCAAATCCAACGCTTTAAAAACCAGCTTGAATATTAAATTAAAAGAAAATAATTTTATGGTTTTAGATGAGTTTAAAATCGATGCACCCAAGACTAAAGAAGCGGTAGGGGTATTTTCTAATTTAAGCCTGTTCTCCTCTAAAGATAAAAAAACCAAGAAGGTTCTTTTTCTGACACATAAGTTGGACGCCCAGCTAAAACGTTCCTTAAAAAACATCGGTTTCCTGACGGTGAATTTAGCCAGCGATTGCCATGCTTATGAAGTAATGAATAATCAGAAGGTTTTAGTTACTAAAGCCGGCTTGAACGATTTAACCCAGAGGTTAAAACCATGAGCCTGAATAAAATAGTGATCAAGGCTTTGTTACAGACAGAAAAGTCCAGCACTTATGCGGATAAAGGCAAGTACCTTTTTTTGGTTGATGCCGGCGCCAACAAAATTCAGGTCAAGCAGGCGGTAGAGCAGGCTTATAAGGTTAAAGTTGTCAGCGTCAATACCTATATTTCACGGGGTAAGCTTAAAAGAGTCAGGCATCAATTAGGGCGCACACTGGATACTAAGAAAGCGGTAGTCACTTTAGCCGCCGGACAAAAGATAGAGGTAGCTTAAAATGGGAATTATTAAATTTAAACCGACAACACCCAGCCGCAGGCATATGAGTGGCCCGGACTTTAAAGAGATCACCAAACATAAGCCGGAGCGTTCATTGCTCCTGCCTTTAAAGAAAACCGGCGGAAGGAATGCTTATGGCCGGATCACTACCCGGCATATCGGCGGCGGGCATAAGCGGATGCTGCGGATTATTGATTTTAAACGGGATATTTATGATCTTCCGGCGAAAGTTTTGGCAATTGAATATGACCCTAACCGTTCCGCCAGGATTGCCCTGGTTGAATATCCGGATAAACAAAAACGTTATATCATCGCCCCTTTGGGTTTGAATGTAGCAGATATGGTTATTTCCAGTAATCAGAGAGAGGTCGAGATCAGGCAGGGCAACTGCCTCCTGTTGCGCTATATTCCTTCCGGGACACTGATCCATAATATCGAATTATCCGCCGGTAAAGGTGCTCAGATCGTACGGGGTGCCGGAACCAGCGCTCAGATTATGGCTAAAGAAGGGGATCATGCGCATATCCGGCTGCCTTCCGGAGAAGTAAGGTTAGTGAGTTTAGACTGCCACGCTACCGTCGGCCAGATCGGCAATGTCGACCATGATGCGATTGTTTTAGGCAAAGCCGGCAAAAGCCGCTGGTTAGGTATCAAGCCGTCTGTGCGCGGTGTCGTGATGAACCCTTTTGATCATCCTCATGGTGGTGGTGAAGGTAAGAGCGGCCAGGGTAACCCACATCCGGTTACTCCCTGGGGCAAACCGACCAAAGGTTACCGTACGCGCAACCGTAAGAAATATTCTAATAAATTTATTGTTAAAAGAAGGAAACCATAACCATGCCGCGCTCATTAAAAAAAGGTCCATATGTCGAGGAAAGTTTATTAAGGAAGGTAGAGAAGCAGACCAAGGCTGGCTTGCGCCAGGCGATCAAGACCTGGAGCCGGCGCTCTACGATTATCCCGGATTTTGTCGGGCTTACTTTTGCGGTGCATGACGGAAGAAGGCATATTCCGGTTTTCGTGACGGAAAATATGGTTGGGCATAAACTGGGAGAGTTTGCTCCTTCTAGGATCTTTAAGAAACATGGCGGGATTAAGGCCAAAAAGGCCCTGGAGAAGACATAAAATGATTGCTAGCGCCCAAGGAAAATTTTTAAGGTTATCCCCCAGCAAAGTACGTTTAGTCCTGGATTTAATCCGGAATAAAGATGCGCAGGAAGCAATGAGCATCCTGCTGCATTTAAATAAAAGGCCTAAGGAGTATTTAAGTAAAATATTAAAATCCGCGATTGCCAATGCCAAGGTTAAAGGTTTTGCGGCAGATAAATTATATGTTTCTAAAGCACTTTGTAACCCCGGGCCGATGTGGAAAAGATTTAAAGCCGCGGCGTTCGGCAGGGCTTCATCGATCGTGAAACGCACCGTGCATATTAAAATAGAATTAGATTTAAAAAAGGGAGTATAATTCATGGGTCATAAGGTAAGTCCTTTAATATTAAGGATCGGTTTTATCCGGCAGTGGCATTCACGTTGGTTTGCTAAACCTAAAGATTTCCCGCTGTTCATTCAGCAGGATTCCAAGATCAGGAAATTTATTAAGAGCAAATTCAAGCAGGCCGCTATCTCTAAAATTGTTATCGAACGGTTGGCTGAGAAGATCAGAATCCGTATATTCTCTGCCCGTCCCGGAATTATTATCGGACGGCACGGTTCGGATATCGAGCGCCTGCGTTCGGATCTGAACGGTTTAGTTAAAAATGAACTCTCCATCGATATTCAGGAGATCAATAATCCAACCTGGGATGCGCAGTTGGTTGCCGAGAACATCGCCTTGCAGCAGGAGAAGAGGATTGCTTTCCGCCGGGCGGTTAAACGGGCGATGGAGCAATCCATCCAGTCCGGAGTTAAAGGTATCCGGGTAAGCTGTGCCGGCCGGCTTAACGGAGCGGAAATGGGGCGCCGGGAGACTTACAAGATGGGTAAAGTTCCCCTGCAGACATTGCGGGCGGATATTGATTATGGTTTTGCCGAAGCCCTGACCACATACGGTTTGATCGGAGTCAAGGTCTGGATCTATAAAGGCGATATTTTAGGTAAGCAGTTTATTCAGGAAGAGACCGTTTCACAGAAGCCTGGCGGCCAATTTAACCGGCCAGCGCGGCCGGCTGCACCAGCAGCAAATAAGGAGTAATCGATGGCTTTAATGCCTAAGCGGGTTAAATATCGTAAATTACAAAAAGGCCAGAGGCGCGGGATATCTACCACCGGCTCGACCGTATCTTTTGGCGAGTTTGGTTTAAAATGCCTGGAAAACGGCTGGATCAAAAATACCCAGATCGAAGCGGTGCGTGTGATTTTAGCCCGCCAGCTGCATAAAGGCGGAAAATTATGGATCAGGATTTTTCCGGATAAATCTATCACTAAGAAACCGGCCGAAGTCCGTATGGGTAAAGGTAAGGGAGATTTAGATCATTGGGTAGCGGTAATCAAAAGAGGCAGGGTGCTTTTTGAATTAGGCGGAGTGCCTCAGGAATATGCTAAGGCCTGTTTCCGGTTAGCCGCTTATAAAATACCGTTACGCACAAAATTCGTAACCCGGGTGCATAAATAAGATGAAACCGACTGAATTAAGGAATTTATCGACAGAAGAATTATTGGAAAAAGAAAAAGGCTTGTATGCTGAATTGGCTGTTTTGAATAAACAGCGCTACACCGGCAGCGTGGAAAAGCCGCATAAGTTTGCACTGCTCAGGCAAGATATTGCCCGGATCAGGACAATCTTAAACGAAAAGAAAGATAAATAAGATGGGAAAGCAAAAAGAATATATCGGGACAGTGGTCAGCGCTAAAATGCAAAAAACCGTTGTGGTCAGGACGATGCATCTGACCCGGCATGCCAAATATGCCAAGACGGTTAAGGTTTATAATAAATTCAAAACCCATGATGAAAAAGGCATCGCTAAGCTTGGCGATACGGTAGGGATTGTGGAAACCCGGCCTTTATCCAAGGATAAACATTTTGTGGTTAAAGAAGTGATTAAAAAAGCGCAAGGCGCTGGCGTTGCTTTACCTGAGGAGATCGTATAAATGCTTCAATTACGCAGTATTTTTGATGTTGCGGATAATACCGGGGCACGGCGTGCTTCATTGATCTGTGTTTTAAAAAAGATGGGCAGTTTTAACGCCGACATCGGTGATATTATTAAAGTCAATATCAAAGAATCGATTCCCGGGGCTACGGTGAAAAAAGGGGAAAAGGCCCGGGCGGTAATTGTGCGGACTCGCGCGGATATCCGCCGGGCAGACGGTTCGATCTTACGTTTTGACCGTAATGCCATCGTGATCATCGATGACAAGGATAACCCCCGCGGTACCCGAGTTTTTGGCCCGGTAGCCCGTGAATTAAGGGATAAAAATTTTAATAAGATAATTTCTTTAGCACCTGAGGTAATTTAATGCAAAAGATCAAGAAAAACGATATCGTCCAGATCGTCAAAGGTAAGGACAAAGGCAAACAGGGCAAGGTTATCAGTTTATCTAACGGCGGAGCCAGGGCAATCGTAGAAGGCCTGAATTTAGCCAAGAAACATAAACGCCAGAGCCGCCAGGATCAAAAAGGCGGGATTATCTCCATCGAAATGCCGGTAGCGGTAGCTAATCTGATGATTTTTTGCAAGCATTGTTCTAAGCCTTCCCGGATCGGTGCGACGGTTTTAAAGGACGGGACAAAAACCCGGTTCTGTAAAGCGTGTAAAGAGGCGCTCTAAAATGATACCCAGATTATTAGAAAGATACCGTAATGAAATTGTCCCCAAACTGATGTCAGATTTCGGGATTAAGAACAAAATGGCCGTGCCTAAGATCGATAAGGTCGTGGTGAATATGGGTATCGGCGAAGGAACGCAGGATATCAAGATCCTGGAAAAATCTATCGAAGAATTGGGCAATATTACCGGCCAGAAGCCGTTAATGCGCCGGGCGAAAAAAGCCATTGCTAATTTTAAGGTCCGCCAGGGCCAGGCGGTCGGGGCCAAAGTTACTTTAAGAAGGACGATGATGTATGAGTTTATGGATCGCCTGCTTAATATTGCTTTGCCGCGTATCCGGGATTTCCGCGGGGTTTCCCGGGATGCTTTTGATAAGGGCAATAACTACACTTTGGGCTTAAGCGAACAGATTATTTTCCCGGAGATTGAATACGATAAGATCACCCGTACGCAAGGCATGGATATTACTTTTGTGATCAAAAATGCTAAAACTACTGACCAGGCG
>CAZEBD010000027.1:5475-13051 GCA_964510625.1 uncultured Planctomycetales bacterium | reverse complement strand
TCGCTTCTGCCGCGCTACCGCGGGGCGGCGCCGATTAATTGGGCGGTGATCAACGGAGACAAAAAAACCGGCGTAACAATAATGTATGTGACTGCCCGGATGGATGCCGGACCGCTTCTGATCCAGAAAGAAATTAAGATCGAAGATCAGGATACCGCATCCAGTTTAGAGGAGAAATTGAGTTTTTTGGGAGCCGGGCTTTTAATTGAGGCGTTGGAGTTGATCGACCGCAGGCAATATTATTTGACCGAGCAGGATCAGGAGCAGGTTGTTTATGCCCCTAAAATGGTAAAAGCAACCGGTTTGATCGATTGGAATACTCCTGCCTCGGATATCCACAATCAGATCCGGGGCCTGCTTCCCTGGCCAGGGGCTTATACTACCTACCGTAAAAAAATGCTTAAAATATTTCACGCTCAGGTGCTGCCGATATTTCCCAGCCAGAGGCCTTTAAGCGGGCAGGTTATCCGGGCCGATAAAAACGGGATAGTTGTTGCCTGCTCCAGAGGTTTTTTGGAGATCAAAGAAGTACAGCTTGAGTCAGCCCGCAGGATGCCGGCAGAAAATTTTATTATCGGGCATAAACTTATCGCCGGAGAAGTTTTAGGGAAAAAGTAGTTGCAAGATTAAGCCCTTCTGTTATAATAATTTTCTATGCCAGAATTAAGGAAGGATCCGATTATAGGTAGGTGGGTGATTATTTCTACCGAGCGCGCCCGGCGCCCGGATCAGTTTGTCGGCCAACTTAAAGAACCGGAATCTCAAGTTCCCTGCCCGTTCTGCGAAGGCAGAGAGGGTAAGACCCCGCCGGAAATTTATGCTATGCGTCCGCGTAATGCCGAGCGTAACGGGCCGGGTTGGGATCTGCGGGTTATTCCCAGTATATCTCCTTTTTTAAGGGTCGAGGGTGATTTAGACCGTCGTGGGGACGGAGTTTATGATGTGATGAACGGGGTAGGGGCGCATGAGATCGTCATTGAAACTAACCAGCATATCGCCAACATGGCGGATCTAAGCGAAGAGCAGATCACTAAAGTCCTGAATTGTTATTCCGACCGGATCATGGACCTGGAAAAAGACTCACGCCTTAAATATGTCCTGGTATTTAAAAATTACGGCAAAGGTTCAGGCGGTTCCGGGATCCGCCACGCCCGGAGCCAGTTGATTGCCACTCCGGTTAATCCCAAGCGGGTCAAAGAAGAGCTGGCCGGAGCGCGTCTTTATTATGAATACCATGAGCGCTGCGTGTTCTGCGATTTGGTCAAGCAGGAGATTTTGCAAAAAGAACGGGTGATTTTAGATTTCGACGGTTTTGTCGCCGTAAGCCCGTTTGCCGCGCGGTTTCCATTTGAAATCTGGATTCTGCCTAAAAAACATTGCAGCGATTATACCTGTATGGATGCAGAGTCAAGAAAAAATCTGGCGCGCGTCCTGAAGGCGGTGCTTTTAAAGCTAAAAATAGGGTTAAACGACCCGGATTATAATTATGTTATTCATACTGCGCCATTCCGCCGGCAAAAGGTGGGTTACTGGAAGACAATCGATCATGATTATCATTGGCATATTGAGATCATGCCGCGCCTAACCAAGGTGGCGGGTTTTGAGTGGGGAACGGGTTTTTATATCTGCCCGCTTCCTCCGGAAGATACGGCCAAGTTTTTAAGAGAGGTGCAGATTTAAAATGGGTGAATTAAGAAGGGATCCGGTAGTCGGCCGCTGGGTGATCGTAGATACGGACCGCCCGAAAAAGCCGGAAGATTTCAAATATGAGCAGTATATTCCATCCGGGGGGCTCTGCCCGTTCTGTTACGGCAATGAGTTTATGACGCCTCCGGAGATCAGTGTTTTTCGTGATCCGGGCACCGGGGCTAATGCTCCCGGTTGGCAGGTGCGTGTGGTAGCCAATAAATTTCCCGCTTTGCAGATCGAAGGAGAGCTTGACCGCCGGGGTTTGGGGATCTATGACATGTCCAACGGCATCGGGGCCCATGAAGTTTTAATTGAAAGCCCTTATCATAACAAAGATATTCCCGAGTTATTGGATGCTGAGATTGAAAGTTATTTGAAAATGTGCTGTGTGCGTGCCGCTGACCTTAAGCAAGACAGCCGGTTTAAATATATCATGATTTTCCGTAATTATGGATCGGCTGCCGGGGCATCTTTAGAGCATCCCCATACTCAGCTGGTGGCGCTTCCTATGGTGCCTAAGAATGCGCTGGAGGAGATTCACGGAGCGCAGAATTATTACAATTACCGGGAGCGCTGCATTTTCTGCGACATTATCCGCCAGGAGGCACAGGATAAAAAAAGGATAGTTTTAGAAAATAAATATTTTATTTCTTTCTGCCCGTTTGTTTCCCGGTTTCCGTTTGAGATCATGATCTTTCCTAAGCAGCACAGCGGTTATTTCTGCCACATCTCTCCCGAAGAGCTGACGGCCCTGTCCGGTATCTTGAAGGAGACCCTGGCGAAATTAAAAAAAGTATTTGTAAATTTGTCATATAATTATATAATTCATTCTGCGCCTATTAATGGCGATATGGGGATAGAATATTACCATTGGCATCTTGAGATCATGCCCAAGCTTACGCAAGTAGCAGGTTTTGAGTGGGGAACCGGTTTTTACCTTGATCAAACCTCGCCTGAATTAGCCGCGCAATACTTGAAAGCAGTAAAAGATTAATTAATCCAGGGACACTTTTCCTTTGAGTTGAGAACCGTCCCTAATACAAAAGAGGAGGATTCAAATGGCAGTTAAAGTCGGAATCAATGGTTTTGGCAGGATTGGCCGTTTAGTGGCCCGGGCGATTTTAGAGAAAAATTCTAAAGATATTGAGCTGGTGGCGATCAATGATTTAACTGACGCTAAAAGCAACGCTTATCTTTTTAAATATGATTCTGTGCACGGGCGTTTTAACGGCGAAGTCAAGGCTACCGCCGATGATGTAATTTCGGTTAACGGTAAAGAGATCAAAGTTTTAAGTAAGAGGGACCCGGGCGAGCTTCCCTGGAAGGATTTAGGGGTAGAGGTGGTCATCGAGTCTACGGGATTATTTACGATTAAGAAGGACGGAGTAAATAAAAAAGGTAAAGAAGTCAAGGGTGCGGAGAATCATATCACCCGCGGCGGTGCTAAAAAAGTTATAATTTCAGCTCCGGCGGAAGGTGAAGATATTACGATTGTTTTGGGGGTGAATGAATCAAAATATGACCCTAAAAATCATCATGTAATTTCTAATGCTTCCTGTACAACTAATTGCCTTGCTCCGGTAGCTAAGATCATGCAGGATAAATGGGGCATTGTCAAAGGCTTGATGACAACTATCCATTCCTATACTAACGATCAAAAGTTGCAGGATATGGCGCATTCAGATTTACGCCGGGCGCGGGCAGCGGCAGTTTCGATGATTCCGACCTCCACCGGTGCCGCTAAAGCGATTTCTCTGGTCATCCCGGAATTAAAGGGAAAATTAGACGGTTTTGCGATCCGTGTCCCTACGCCGAATGTGTCCGTAGTGGATTTAACCGTGACATTAGGTAAAAAAGCTACCGTCGATGAGCTGAATGCGGCTTTTAAAGCGGCTGCCGAAGGCCCGATGAAAGGGATTCTCGGGTACACAGAGGATCCGGTAGTTTCCATTGATTTTAATCATTGCGCATTAAGTTCAGTGGTCGATGCTAAAATTACTAAGATTATTCAGGATGATTTTGTCAAAGTCCTGGCCTGGTATGATAATGAGTGGGGTTATTCTAACCGCGTTGTCGATCTGTGCGAGTATATTGTAAATAAAGGACTATAAAGTAGAAAAAGGGGACGTTTCCCTTTTTCTTGAACGTAAGCAAAATAGGGAAACGTCCCCTTTTAGGAGATAGTATGGCCAAGTTAACATTAAAAGACGTTGATTTAAAAAATAAGGTGGTATTGGTCAGGGCGGATTTTAATGTGCCGCAGGATGCCAGCCTTAATATTACCGATGATACGCGTATCCGGGCGACTTTACCGACGCTAAAATATATTTTAGAGCAGGGGGCCGGGAAGCTGGTGTTGATGAGCCATCTGGGCAGGCCTGACGGTAAGGTGGTGGCAAAATACAGCCTTAAGCCGGTAGCCGCGCGTTTAAAAGAGCTCTTGGGCCAGGATGTCCTGTTTCTGAATGATTGCGTGGGAGACAATATTAAGCCACAGATCGATAAATCCAAAGAGAAGGTAATTTTATTGGAGAATTTGCGGTATCACGCCGAAGAGGAGGCCAATGACGCGGAGTTTGCTAAAAAGTTAGCGGGTTTAGCGGATATTTTTGTTAACGACGCTTTCGGCACCGCTCACCGGGCGCACGCCTCTACCGAAGGAGTGACCCATTTTCTAAAGTCTGCTGCCGGGTTCCTTCTGGAAAAGGAGATCAAATATATCGGCGGGGCAGTGAGTGATCCGGCCAAGCCGTTTGTGGTTATTTTAGGGGGAGCTAAAGTTTCCGATAAGATCGGGATGATTGAAAATCTCCTGCCTAAGGCCGATGCGATTATTATCGGCGGCGGGATGGCTTACACTTTCTTAAAGGCTCAGGGCCAGGAGATCGGTAATTCTAAGCTGGAGAAAGATAAGCTGGATCTGGCCAAATCAATTTTAGAGCAAGCCAAAGCTGCAAAAAAGGATATTCTTTTGCCGGTTGATCATTTGGTGGTGGATAGTATCGATGCCAATGCTAAGGGGCAGATCGTGGATATGATCCCTGAAGGTAAGATCGCCGTGGATATCGGGCCTAAAACGATTGAATTATTTAAAGCGAAATTAAAATCCGCCCAGACGATTGTCTGGAACGGCCCCTTGGGAATATTTGAAATGGATAATTTTAGCCGCGGCACGCAGGAGGTTGCGGAGTTTGTTGCTACCCTGAAAGGCACCTCGATCATCGGGGGCGGAGATACGGCAGCAGCAATCGCCAAATTTAAATTAGAGGACAAGATGTCGCATATTTCAACCGGAGGAGGAGCCAGCTTAGAGTTCCTGGAGGGTAAGCGCTTACCCGGGATAACTGCTTTAACTGATAAATAATATGAGAAAAACAATTATTGCCGGAAACTGGAAGATGTATAAAACGATCAATGAGGCGATTGACCTGGCTAACGGCCTGAAACGTGAATTATTTAAGTTAAATTTTTCCGCGGTAGATGTCGTTCTCTGTCCGCCTTTTACGGGCTTAAGCGAAGTAGCTGAAGTTTTGAATGAAACGGATATCGGTTTAGGTGCTCAGGATGTTTATTGGCAGGATGAAGGGGCTTTTACCGGCGAGGTTTCTGCGCCTATGCTTAAGGATGCCGGATGCAGCTATGTAATTATCGGCCACTCCGAACGCCGGCAGTTCTTTGGCGAGACTAATGAAACGGTCAATAAGAAGATTAAAGCCGCTCTGGCGCATGGCCTGACTCCGATTGTCTGCGTAGGAGAGAACCTGGCAGAAAGAGAAGCCGGTAATGCTTTTAAGGTAATTCAAAACCATCTCCAGGGCAGCCTGGCGGAAATCAGCGTTGATGATGCGCTTAAAATCGTGATTGCCTATGAACCGGTTTGGGCAATCGGCACCGGAAAGACGGCAACTGGCGACCAGGCTCAGGAAGTACATAAATATATCCGGGATCTACTGGTTAAGATGTATGGGGCTTCTGCTGCCCAGGATATCCGGATCCAGTATGGCGGAAGCGTTAAGCCGGAGAATATCGCGGAATTAATCGGTAAGCCTGATGTCGACGGGGCGTTAGTGGGTGGAGCCAGTTTAAAGGTGGAAAGTTTCGCTACAATCGTGACCAAAGCCAGCGAGGTTGTCAAATGATGACATTTTTAATTATTATTCATGTAATTGCCTGTGTAGTATTGATCGGATTAGTTTTGATTCAGCGCGGAAGAGGGGCGGGTTTAGTGGAAAGTTTTGCCGGAGTGGAGTCGATGTTTGGCACGAAGACCAGCGTTTTTCTTACCCGGACAACCACGATTATGTCGGTAGTTTTCTTCATCACCTGTTTAGGGCTGGCAGTTTTATCGGTCCGGCAGAGTAAATCCCTGATGCGTAATGTTCCTGCTGAAAAAACAAAGCCGGATGCTGCGGCAACGGCCGTTCCGGCAGCAGTAGATGCAGCAGCAGAAGCGCCTAAACCGGATGCTGCAAGCGCCCAATAAGCCGTTTAAATAATTTAAACTAAAGGCTCCCCCTTAAAAAGGGAGCCTTTTTTATTTAGATGAAAAATAAAAAACTATTCTGGATATTTGCTTTAAGCAGTGCGGTATATTTTACCCAAGGGATAGAAGGACTGCCTGCCCAGGGGTTGTTTTATTATCTTAAAGAAACCCTGAATTTTTCTCCGGAAAAAATCATGCTGATTAGCAGTTTGATCAGCTTTGCCTGGCTGGTTAAGCCGTTTATCGGTTACCTGATCGATAATGCCTTTACTAAACGCGCCTGGATCTTTATCTCTTTGGCACTGGATATAGTCTTTGTTTTATTTCTGGGTTTGCTGCCGCTGCCGCTTTTTGCACTAGTTGCCCTTTTGATTATAACTTCGGCTAACGCTGCCTTTCGTGATGTGGCGGCGGATGGGATTATGTGTGTAGAAGGCAAGAAATACCAGGCCACCGGCAGGATTCAGAGTATCCAGTGGGCATCTATTTTAATTGCGGGTTTATTTACCGGGATCGGCGGGGCTTTTATCGCACAACATTGGGGTTACCGGATGGGTTTCTTATGCCTGGTGCCGGTTTATCTTTTGGTCGGTATACCGGCATATTTTTATCAGGAGCAGAAATCAGAGAAGCAAAACGAGCCGCCAACGACTTTATTCAGCGATTTAAAGAGGCTCTTTAGCGATAAAAAAATATTAATTATCGGCTTATTCATATTTTTATATAAATATTCGCCATCCTTCGGCACGCCTTTATTTTTTATCCAGCGGGATAGTTTCGGCTGGGGCAAGATGTGGATCGGGGCATTGGGGACGATTAGTACGCTTTGCGGGGTAATCGGGGCGCTCTTGTATTATAAATTCAGCCAGAAAATAAATATTAAACAGTGGCTGTTTTATTCGGTATTTTTAGGTGGGTTGACCACGTTAAGCTACTTATATTATACGCCGGTTACCGCCATAGTTTATGAGGTCGTTTATAGCCTGCTGGGGATGTTTATATTTATCATGATTATGGATTTTATGGCCCGCCACTCGATTAAAGGGTTAGAGGCGACTTCTTTTGCGCTATTATGCAGTATTAATAATCTGGCCGGAGTAACCGGCAATTTGTCCGGAGCATTCCTCTTGCCGATAGTCGGCCTGAAATGGCTGATCATCCTGTCGGCGCTCACCAGCTTTCTCTGCTTATTCTTAATTAATAAGATCGAATAATTCGCGAATAGCATAACAAGACGTTTTATATAAGTAATTGAATTATAATAAATTGCGAAATAAATATTCTGCGATAGAGTAAATGATTTGTTTAGGAAATCTTTGTTAACCAAGAGGTTATATAAAACGTCTTTTAATGATAACATTTATATTGCCATTTGACCGCCCATTCTATATAATAAATAATCAT
>CAZEBD010000027.1:4158-5465 GCA_964510625.1 uncultured Planctomycetales bacterium | reverse complement strand
AAGGGAGAGCGCTTGCTGCCTTTGACCAAGGACCGGACTAAACCGGCTGTCCCCTTTGGCGGGATCTACCGGATCATCGATTTTACTTTAAGTAATTGTATTAATTCCGGAATGCGCAAGATTTATATCCTGACGCAGTATAAATCTGCTTCACTGCAGCGGCATATCCGTTTAGGTTGGAATTTCCTGCCTTCAGAACTGGGCCAGTTTATCGAATTGCTTCCGGCGCAGCAGCGCATCGGTGATTCCTGGTACCTGGGAACCGCGGATGCGATTTATCAAAACCTTTATACCTTAGAGATGGATCGGCCCGATGAGGTGTTGATCTTAGCTGGTGACCATGTCTATAAAATGAATTATTATTCGATGATCGATGTGCACCGCGAAAAGAACGCGGATTTAACCGTCGGCGTCGTCGAGGCCGATAAATTTAAATCCAGGCAATTAGGGGTAGTTGAAGTCGATGCCCATGGCCAGGTGACGGGGTTCCAGGAGAAGCCGGTTAATCCTAAAACGATTCCCGGCCAACCGGACAAAGTTTTCGGTTCGATGGGGATTTATGTTTTTAACCAGTCAGTGCTGGTGCAGGAGCTGTTGGAGGATGCCAAAAATCATAAATCTTCGCATGATTTCGGTAAAGATATCATCCCGCAGATGTTAAAGAAGGGGTTGAAGGTTATTGCTTATAATTTCCGCGATAAAGATAAGGGCCAGGAGTATTGGCGGGATATCGGAACCATTGATGCTTATTATGAAGCAAACATGGAATTGATCCAGGTCAATCCTACGTTTAATCTTTATGATCAGGAATGGCTGATCAGGACTTTTCAGGAGCAGTATCCTCCGGTTAAAACCGTGCACTCCGGAGATAAAGAAGAAGGAAGGGTGGGGTTGGTTTTGGATTCCATTGTTTCGGAAGGCTGCGTAGTCAGCGGCGGGCGCGTACAGCGCTCGATATTGTCTCCGAATGTGCGGATCAACAGTTTTTCTGAGGTTTATGATTCGATCCTCATGGAAGGGGTCAATGTCGGCAGGCACGCTAAGATCAAGCGGGCGATTATCGATAAAGATGTAAGCATTCCTCCGGGGATCATTATCGGTTTTAATTTAGAAGAAGATAAGAAGCGGTTTTTTGTCAGCGAGTCGGGAATCGTAGTAGTAGCTAAAGGCACGGAGATTAAATGATCCGCAAAGCCAAGATCAAAGACATAAAACAGATTCAGGAGTTAATTGCTTGTTTTGCCAAGCTGGATGTGATGCTGCCGCGCTCGCTGAGTCGCATGGAGGCTGGCGAGGAACTGGCGCGG
>CAZEBD010000027.1:0-4148 GCA_964510625.1 uncultured Planctomycetales bacterium | reverse complement strand
CTATGAAAATATCCGTGATTTCTGGGTTTATGAAGATAAAGGCAAAATCTGCGGTTGCGCTGCTTTGCATATTTCCTGGGATGATTTAGCTGAGGTTAAAGCGTTAGCGGTAGCTAAAAATAAGCAGGGTAAGGGGCTGGGCCGGGATTTAGTGACGGCCTGTCTGGCCGAGGCTCAGGTGATGGGGGCAAAAAAGATCTTTGTCCTGACCTATAAGCCGGAATTCTTTAAAAAGTTAGGTTTTAAGAAAATCAAGCATGAGGCTCTCCCGCATAAGATTTGGGCGGAATGTATCAACTGCTGCAAATTCCCCAACTGCCAAGAGATCGCACTGCTAAAAATATTGTAAAAAAATCCTTTTTCTGATATAATTCTACAACTGTTGTTTTTAAAAAGAGTAAGAGCCGCATATTTTAGGAGGACACAATGGATTATTTATTGACTGATGAACAGAAGATGATTAAGGACCTGGCGCATAAGATTGCCGAAGAAAAGATCCGGCCGGTTGCCGCCAAATATGATATCAGCGAAGAGTACCCCTGGGAAGTTATGAAGGTGATGGGGGAATCGGATATGTTCGGCTTGTTTATTCCTGAGGAATACGGTGGATTTGCCAACAGCACAATGAATTTAGTTTTAGCCACCGAAGAATTTTCCCGTGCCTGCGGTGGTATTGCGGTTTGCTATGCGGCCAGCGCTTTGGGGACAATCCCGATTGTTTTATTTGGTACTGATGAACAGAAGAAAAAATATCTGCCTCCTTTAGCCAGCGGCAAAAGAATAGCGGCTTTTGCGATTACCGAGCCGGAAGCTGGCAGCGATGCCTCCGGAATTAAGACCGTGGCCAAAAAAGAAGGCAATCATTATGTTTTAAACGGCCTTAAGCATTTTATTACTAATGGCGGGGATGCCGAGACCTATGTGGTCATTGCTATGACCGATAAAACTAAGGGTGCCCGCGGAGCCACCGCTTTTATTGTGGAGAAAGGCACTCCCGGTTTTACCTTCGGTAAGAAAGAAGATAAATTTGGAATTCGCGCCTCCAGTACCCGTGAGTTGATTTTTACGGATTGCAAGATTCCGGCAGAAAACTTACTGGCTAAAGAAGGCATGGGTTTTATCGTCACCATGAGAACTTTTGATATGTCTCGCCCGGGAGTAGCGGCTCAAGCTTTAGGTATTGCTCAAGGGGCGCTGGAGTTGTCGGTTAAATATGTACATGAAAGAGTACAATTTGGTAAGCCCATCTCTACTTTTCAAGGTATTCAGTGGATGATCGCGGATATGGCTACGGAAGTCGAAGCTGCCCGCGGGCTGGTTTATTCCACCGCCAGAATGCTGGATGCCGGATGTAAAGATGTCTCCAAAGAATCAGCGATGGCTAAAATGTTTGCTTCGGATGTAGCGATGAAGGTAACCGTGGATGCTCTGCAGTTATTCGGCGGTTACGGTTATATGAAGGATTATCCAATTGAGAAATATGTGCGTGATGCCAAGATCACCCAGATTTATGAAGGGACCAACCAGGTGCAGCGCGGGATCATCGCTTTAAAAATAATTAAGGAAATGGCTAAGTAAAAATGCATATCATTGTTTGTATAAAACAGGTTCCGGAGACTACTGAAGTCAGGATTAATCCGGAGACCAATACTTTAATGCGCGAAGGGGTTAAATCGATTATTAACCCTTTTGATATGTATGCGATTGAAGAGGCGGTCAGGCTTAAGGAAAGATTTGGCGGCAAGATCAGCGTAGTGACGATGGGCCCGCCGCAGGCAGAGAGTGCGCTGCGGGAAGCAATTTCGATGGGGGCGGATGAAGCGTATTTAGTCGGTGACCGGGCATTTGCCGGAAGCGATACCTGGGCCACTAGTTATACTTTGGCCGGAGCAATTAAAAAGATCGGTGCTTTTGATTTGATTATTTGCGGCAAGCAGGCTTCCGACGGAGATACGGCGCAGGTGGGGCCGGGAATTTCTACGCATTTAAATATTCCCCAGGTAACCTATGTAAAGAAAGTAGAAGAGGCAACCGATAAATCCATGCGTTTAGAAAGAATGCTGGAAGAGGGTTATGAGATTATTGAAACTCCGTTGCCGGCACTGTTAACGGTGGTTAAAGAGATTAATGAGCCGCGCATTCCTTCCTTAAAAGGCATGATGAAAGCTAAAAGCGCAAAAATTACCGCGCTTACTCAAAAAGAATTAAATTTAGACCCGCAGCAGATCGGTTTGTGCGGCTCACCAACGCAGGTGGTTAAAATTTTTACCCCTAAGCCCAGGGTCGGGGGACAGATACTTGCAGGCGAAATCCCCGATATCGCTAAACAGCTGGTGGATTTGGTTAAAGACGAGGTTAATTAAAGATGTCCATTTCTGTGATTATCGAAAAATGTACCGGATGTACCTTGTGTGTTAAGGCCTGCCCGTTTGCCGCAATTCAGGTTGTCGACAAAAAAGCAGTGATCGACCTGAATAAGTGTACGCTTTGCGGAGCCTGCAAGGATGCCTGTAAATTTAAAGCGATAATCCTGGAAAAGACCCCGGCTAAGTGCGAGCTGCCCGATATTAAAGATTATAAAGGGATTTGGGTATTTGCCGAGCAGAAAAACGGCCGGGTACAGTCGGTTTCCTATGAATTATTAGGTAAGGCCCAGGAGCTGGCGCAAAAATTAAATACCCAGGTCAGCGCAGTTTTAATCGGCAATAAATTAGAGGATCAGCTGGATGAGCTGATTTTTTGCGGGGCGGATAATATTTATCTGGTGGAAGCGCCGGAACTGGCTAATTTCCAGGATGAGCCTTATACTAATATTATTGTGGAGCTGGTAAAAAAATATAAGCCGGAAATTCTTTTGTGCGGGGCGACCAATATCGGCCGCTCACTGATCTCCCGCGTGGCGATCAATATTAAAGCCGGCTTAACCGCAGATTGTACTGGCTTGGATATTGATCCGGATAAAAAGATCCTCTTGCAGACCCGTCCGGCTTTCGGCGGTAATATTATGGCTACGATTATTTCTCCCAATTACCGCCCGCAGATGGCCACTGTCCGGCACAAAGTTTTTGCGCCGCTTGCACCGGATAAAAAACGTAAAGGCAAGATCATTAAAGAAAGTTTCGACCCGGCGCTTTATGTTTCCCGGACTAAGCTTTTAGATATTGTTGATGAGATCGAGTCCACGGTAAATTTGAGCGAGGCCGATATTATTGTTTCCGGAGGCCGCGGAATGGGAGGACCGGAGAATTTTAAATTATTAGAAGAATTAGCCCATGTTCTGGGAGCAGCAGTGGGTTCCAGCCGCGCGGCCGTAGATGCCGGATGGATGCCGTACTCTCATCAGGTAGGCCAGACTGGCAGGACGGTGGCTCCTAAGATTTATTTTGCCTGCGGAATCAGCGGCCAGATCCAGCATTTAGTCGGTATGCAGTCATCCAAAATCATTGTCGCCATCAATAAAGATCCCGAAGCTCCAATCTTTAAGGTCGCTACTTACGGGATTGTCGGCGATCTTTTTCAAGTCGTTCCCGCACTAACTCAAGCCTTCAAAACCGCCCTGCGTAAATAATATAATATTCATTGTTTATCATTCGTCTGCACTCATTAGTACTATATTGCCTTAATTTGTGCCTATATGTTAAAGAATGTAAAGATTTTCCTTGACAAAAATCGAGCATTTGTCTATAATACGAACATTATAAATAAAAAGGGGACGTTTCCCTCCTCAGAGAAACGTCCCCTTAATGAGGCGATTAAATAAATGGTAAGCACTAATTTAATGACAATCGATGACCTGGCGGATTATCTGAAAGTTACCCGCCGGACAATTTACGATTGGTTAAAACATAATAAGATCCCGGCCTTAAAATTAGTCGGCCAATGGAGATTTAAGAAAGATAAAATTGATGATTGGCTCGACGGCCAATCCCAACATTGAGGAGAGCCATATGTATTTTAAAAGATTAGAGCTAGTGGGTTTTAAATCATTCTGCGACAAGACTGTGCTTAATTTTGAGCCGGGCGTCACAGCGGTAGTCGGCCCCAATGGCTGTGGCAAGTCCAATATTTTTGATTCTATCCGGTGGGTCTTAGGGGAGCAATCCGCTAAGAGCCTGCGCGGCTCCGAGATGTTGGATGTAATTTTTAAC
>CAZEBD010000026.1:4224-13247 GCA_964510625.1 uncultured Planctomycetales bacterium | reverse complement strand
CAGCCCAAGCCAGGGAATTTTTATATTCTTTGGGGTATATGCAGTAGATTGCCAGCTTTTTAAATAAGCCGGTTTTTGATTACGGTAGTCTTGAGATAAGATAAAGGCTGCCGGAGAGAACGATAATATGGCTTAAAGAGGCAGCTAAGGCCGGCATCAGCAATCCGGATTTTCCCACCGCCAGGCAAACGGCATCCAGGACGTAATAAAGAAATCCCACGATAATTGAAACTCCGATCGAAGACATTCCGGTGGCGCGTTTGCGCATAAGCAGAGAAAACGGGATACCTAAAAGTATGATGATTAGGCTGGTAAACGGCGCGGTAAAGCGCTGGTAAAGATCGACTTTTAAATTCCTGATCACGCTGGTCGCCCCGCTTTTTGAAAGTATCCAGATATAATCCTGCACCTGGCGGATATTCATCTGTTCCGGCTTTTGCCTTAAGGAGGCCAGATTCTCCGGAGTTTCCGGAATACTCATGATTTCTTCTTCTAAATAACTGGGCTCATCGATCACCTGGCCGTTATCGTCGAATTTATAGGTAATACTCTGATAAAACCTCCAGAGCCCGTCCTGATAAACTCCCCGGGTAGCGATAATTTTCTTAATCAAATTCTGGTTTTCATCCTGTTCCAGGATAGTGATGCCATCCATAGTTTTGGCGGCCGGAGAGAACTTGCTGATAAAGAACAGCCGGTTTTTTAATCCGTAAAGGGCAAGATTAGTGATGGTTTCTGCTTTTTTGAGTTTACCTCTCACCGCGCCTTCTTCGATCTGCAGCTTGATTTTTTGGTTCTGGGCCAAAGATGCCGGGACCAGCTGGTCGTTTACCCAAAAGACCATTAAACTGATCATTAAACCAAAGATTAAAGCATCGCGGGCAATCGAGTATATGCTTAATCCGCTTGAGCGCATGGCAATGATCTCATTATTATGGTTGAGTTTGCCGAAGGTGTAAACCGTGCTGAGCAGGCAGGCAAAAGGGGAGACCTGCACAAACATGATCGGTAGATAAGAGAGGTAGTAGCGGCCCAAAAGCGCTAAAGTGGCCTGGTGTTTTAAGATTTCGTCCAGATTAGAAAGCAGGTCAATGACGACATAAAGAAAAAGAAAAACAAAAATACAGGAAAAAAATATCTGGATGATCGATTTTAAAATATAACGGTCTAAGATGCGCATAGTTTATAGGTAAGGTATCCTCCGATACCGGTAAAGATAATATTGGGCAGCCATAAAGCTAATTGCGGCGGCAGGACTCCTTCCATGGCCAGGGCGGTCATCCCGATATATAAAGGATAATAACAGACAATAATCAATACCGCAATTCCGATATTGATGGTTTTTTCCCGGCGCCGGGTAATGATCCCCAGTGAAGCCCCCAGGAGCATAAAGACAAAACAGGAAGCCGCCAGGGCCAGCTTTTCATGTATTTTGGTAATGATCGGAGCCGGGCTGATGCCTTCGGACTGAAGCTTGGCCGCCTCTTTTTTTAGTTCATGGATAGTCATCTCTTTATATTTTTTATTTACTACCTTATCCTGCATCTGGGCTAAATCCAGGTTCATAAAGTAAGTGCGGAAATTTAACTTGTAGAAATTTGTGGGGTTTTCCGGGTCCGGCTCATCACTGGTCCCGTCGATGAGCTTTAATTTTATCGCGTTTTGCCCGGGAATGGTAATAAACTCTCCGGCTTTGGCTACGATCGTGCGGGTCGGCCGGTCTTCCCCCTGCGGTTCATAGATGCGGATGTTATTCAGCCGGTTTTTTTTCTGATCGACACTATAAATAAAAAGAATGTATTTTTTGAAGGCGTCAATAAAAACCCCCTCTTCAAAAGCCGCGGTGGGGTTTTTGATTCCCAACTCCTGTAAGGTTTTCCGGTAGGCAAAGTGGGAGTAGGATGCTGCCCGGTCATTAAAGACGGCTAAAGCTAAACTGAAGATCAGGCCGATGATTAATAAAGGAAAGATTAGTTTAAACAGGTTGACCCCGCTGGCCCGGATGGCGATCACTTCATTATCCCCGCTTAGCCTGCCTAAGGCCAGCAATATCGCTACTAATATCGATATCGGCAGGGTGTAGGTGATAATGTAGGGGGTCAGGTAGATAAAGATCTGGATGACGCTGAAAATATCCACCCCTTTATTGATGACTAAATCCGCGATCCGCTTTAAATTGCCGATGAGTACCATGACAAAAGTCAATAACCCTAGGCATAAGAGGAGCGGCCCGTAGAATTCTTTTAAGATGTAATTGCGTAAGATTTTCATAATCAGCTGGCTAAGGTTAAAAGCAGGACTTTCTCTGCTCCGGCATTTTTTAAGCACTTGGCTGCCTGGCTGGAAGTTGCCCCGGTAGTCAGGACATCATCAACAAGCAATAAATTTTTTCCCTGAATCAGTTCCGGCTTGGCCACCGCAAAACTATTCTCGACATTTGCCCTGCGTTCCCGGGGAGCCAGGTCGGTCTGCCGCTTAGTCGGTTTGATCCGGATGAGTACATCCGTTAAAATTTGTTTATTAAATTCCCGGGCGATCTCTTCACTCAAAAGTTGCGCCTGGTTAAACTCTCTTTCTCTTTGGCGGCTTTTATGCAGCGGGACCGGGAGGATATAATCAAGGTATTCAATAGGCAATTGGTACTTTCGGATAAAGCGGCTCATTAAACCTCCTAAAAGTGCACCCAGATAATCTTTGCCGGAATATTTAAATTCATGGATCAGTTGTTTGACCGATCCGGTATATTTGTATGGGCTAAAGGCCCGGTCAAAATAAAAAGCAGCCTGATACTGCCGGCAGTTAGGGCAGGAATTTATCCTGATTGCTTCAGGGCTTAAGTGCCTGCCGCATTTAGCGCAGAAGGGGGGCAGGTTTTTCTCTAAATTCTCCCAGCAATCCAAACAGATAAATTGTTGTTTGGCGCCTTTTGGAATCCGGTTTTTGCAGATTAAACAGCAGTTTGGATAAATTAAATCTACCAAACCCTTAAGTAACCCCCGCAACATAAAGATATGATATCAATGAAAATCCGCTTTGTCAAAGTAATTGACAGCCAGCCGGATAGAGGGTAAAATAAAATCCATGGAAAATCAAAATTCTGAAAAATTTAAGCAAGAGTTGTTCGATTTATTGAACCGGGAGGCCTTAAAAAGGGGGAAGTTCGTGCTTTCTTCGGGCCGGGAAAGTAACTATTATTTAGACGGACGCGTAATTACTTTAAGCCCCCAAGGGGCTTATTTAGTTGCTAATATAATTTTGGAGATGGCCAAAGGCGGGGCTTTAGATGCTATCGGCGGCCCGACTTTAGGGGCCGATCCGATTGTCGGAGCGCTGGCTGCAGTAAGTTATATCAATCAACAGCCGGTAAAGACCTTTATTGTGCGCAAGCAGGCTAAAGAACATGGAACGCAGCAGCAGATCGAAGGGCCGGCCCTGCAAAAGGGGGCCCGGGTGCTTTTGGTTGATGATGTGTCTACCAGCGGTAAAGCGATATTGGAAGCCAAATTTGCTTTGGATAAGATCGGGGTCATTTCCGAAAAAGCAATCGTTATTGTTGACCGCAACCAGGGCGCTGCTGAAAATTTAGCTAAAGCCGGGTTAAAACTGGAATCCATCTTTAAGATCGCGGATTTCGGTTTAGGTTAAACACTCGTGGAAAAAATAAAAATCGTAGTCGTAGGCAGCGGTCCAAGCGGCATGATGGCGGCAATCCGGGCGCGCAGTTTAGGCCGGGAAGTGCTCCTCATGGAGCAGAAAAATACCCCGGGTAATAAACTCCTCTTAAGCGGCAAAGGCCGCTGCAATCTTACCAATAGCGAAGAGCTTCCTGAATTCCTGAAACGTTTTTCTAAGAAAGGTGATTTCTTAAGAGATGCTTTCAAGAAATTTTTCCATCCGGAATTAATCTCTTTTTTCGAAGAGCGCGGCGTAAAGTTAAAAGTTGAACGCCAGAAGCGGGTTTTCCCGCAGAGCGACCGCTCAAGCAGTATTCTTAAAGCATTGACAGATGAATTGGCTAAATCCGGGGTGGGCCTGCTTTACCGCAGTAAAGTCAAGGATGTTGTTGTCTCCGGCGGGATGGTTAAAGGAGTGCGCCTGGAAAATGGCCAAACTGTCTCCGGCGACCGGGTAATCCTGGCCTGCGGAGGGGCAAGCTATAGTTTTACCGGCTCTGATGCTTCCGGAATAAATATCGCCCGGCGCCTGGGCCATATGATTGTGCCTTTGCAGGCAGGGTTAGTGGCATTGGATGTGAAACAGAATTATGTTAAAAAGTTAGAAGGCCTGACTCTGCATAATATCAGCCTTAAGTTTTCTGATGCAAAAAAAGAGATCATTTCGGAGGTGGGTGAACTGGTCTTTACCTCTGGCGGTATATCCGGCCCGCTGGTGATTACTTTAAGCGGGCAGGTCATTGACCGGTTGTCTGAGCAGAAATCAGTTTTTGTCAAGATTGATCTGAAGCCCGGGCTATCTATTCAGCAGCTGGATGCCCGGCTGCTCAGAGAATTTCAGTCAAACGCTAAAAAAAGCATAAAGAATATGCTTAAAGAATTATTGCCTTTACGTTTAATCAAGGTCTTCTGTGAAGTAACCGGACTTAATCCGTTAAAGAAATGCAGCCAGATTACCCAGGGGGAAAGAGATACTATTATTTCCTGGCTTAAGGGGTTTCATCTGGATATCTCCAAGGGGCGCCCGCTTGAGGAGGGAATGGTCACCCGCGGCGGAGTAAGCTTAAAACAGATCGACCCGCGCACGATGGAATCGCGCCTGGTCAAAGGGTTGTATTTTTGCGGCGAGATGATGGATGTTGATGCGGATACCGGCGGATTTAACCTGCAGGCGGCTTTCTCAACCGGTTATCTGGCCGGTGAAAGCGCAGCATTATGAGCAAAATCTACTTAGCCTCCAACTCCAAAGCCAGAAAAAAATTATTAGAAAAATTCGGCCTGAAGTTTAAGGTCCTGCCTTCCGGAGCTAAGGAGCAAACCCGCCGCGGCAGCCTGTCCTATCCCAAACTCGTCCGGAAAAATGCCCGCCGGAAAGCCGAAGATGTCGCTGCCCGGGTAAAAGAGGGGGTCATTATTGCCGCCGATACTATCTGTGTGCAGGATGATAAAATCTTCGGTAAGCCGAAAAATATTGCGCATGCCCGCCGGATGCTTAAACAGCTTTCCAGTAAGCCGCAATGGCTCTATACGGGGCTGGCGGTGATCAGAAAAGTTAAAGGCCGGGCCAAACTGGCTTTGGATCATGAAAAGACCAAAGTTTATATGGATAAATTGACCGGCGCCCAGATTGACAGTTATTTCAGGCAGGTTTCTCCTTTAGATAAAGCCGGGAGTTTCGATATTCAGGGCAGGGGAGCGTTTTTTATCAAAAAGATCGACGGTTGTTTTTATAATGTGGTCGGCCTGCCTTTAAGAAAGCTCTATCTTATTTTTAAAAAATTAGGATTATTTTTTATCATCGGGGCGGTTTGGGTGATCTCCGGCTGCTCTACGGAATACAACCTGGCTACTCAGAGGGAGGAAAAGTATTATTACAGCACGGATAAAGAAGTGCAGATGGGTTTTGCCATTAACCGCCGGGTAGAAAAAGAACTAAAGTTTTCCGGCGACCCCTTGGAGCAGAAACGGGTCCAGGATATCGGGAAAAAAATTGCCGCAGTCAGCGACCGGAAAGAGATCGATTATCATTTCCGGGTTTTAGATGATGATAATGTCAACGCCGTCTCCCTGCCCGGGGGGTATATCTATGTGAACAGCGGGTTATTAAATAAAATCTCCAGCGACGATGAGCTGGCCTGTGTCCTGGCGCATGAGATCGGACATGTTGTGGCCCGTCACAGCATTAAGAAACTGCAGGCGATGCAGGGTTATTCTATCCTCAGGGTTCTGGTAGCGGCGGCTCCGCAATCGGCAGAGGTGGGCAGTGCGGCGGATGCTGCTTTTACGCAATTCTTACTCGGCTATGGCCGGCAGGATGAACTATTGGCGGATCAATTAGGCGCCCGTTATGCAAAATTAGCCGGCTATGATCCTCAGGCGATGGTCACTTTTTTAATTAAGCTGCAGGATATGAACCGCCGGATGCCTGCCCGCGGCCCGGTATATTATAAAACCCATCCTTATGTCCCTGACCGGATCAGGGTAGTTAAGCAGGAGCTGGGGCAGCAGATGGAGTTTGATGACTATATTAATATCGAACAGGAAGTTTATGAATAGAATTTTTTGTTCTTTAGTAATTATGTTGTTAATTTTTCCTAACCTTTTGTCAGCCGGAGCCGGGAGTAAAGAAAATATGGAAAACAACCTGAATAATCCGTTCGGAGTATTGGAATTTCTGCACTGGAACCATTCCTGGAATAATTATAAATACCCGGGGCAAGCCCAGCTGAAAAAGTCTATACTTTCGATGAAAAAAGCCGGAGTCGGCTGGATCCGGATGGATTTTTTATGGTCCGATATCGAGCCGGCCAGGGGTAAGTTTGATTTTGATAAATATGACTCGATTGTAAAATTAATTAAAGACAGTAAGATGCAGATCCTGGGGGTTTTACAATACAGTACTGATTGGGCATCTGACTGCGGCTGCTGGAACTGCCCGCCTAAAGATAATCAGGATTTTCTTAATTACGCCGGCCAGGTCATCCGGCGTTACCGGGGCCAGATTCAGTATTGGGAGGTTTGGAATGAACCGGATTCTTCTGTTTACTGGGCTCCGCAGGATGGGCTTAAAACCTATTGCCTCCTGTTAAAAGAAGTATATCTTTTAACAAAAAAAATCTGCCCGGAATGCAAAATTTTAAATGGCGGGCTGGCTAATGGCCTGGCCAGTGTTAATCAGCTTTATGATTCCGGAGGGGGAGGTTATTTTGATATTCTCAACCTGCATTTCTTCCAAAGCCCGCTCAACGGTAAAGGGGCAATCAAATCGGTAACCGCCTATCCTAAACTTGCTTATAAAATAATGCGGCGCCACGGCGATGCCGATAAAAAGATCTGGATTACCGAGATCGGCTGCCCGGGTGTAAGCAGAGGGATAAAAACAGGGGATTGGTGGATGGGTAAAAACCCTGATGAGCGCCGGCAGTCCCGTTGGTTAAAGGAGGTCTATACCGGTCTGCTTAAAGATCCGCAGGTAGAAAAGATCTTCTGGGCTTTTTTCCGCGATACAAAAAAACATTGGGATAATGGAGTAGATTATTTCGGCCTGGTGCGCTGGGATAATTCCGTTAAGCCTGCCTGGAAGGCCTACCGTAAATGCTATCAGGAATGGAAAAAGGAATCTGGTAAATGAAGATTAAGGTAGCCGTCAGCATCGCCCTGGTCTTAGTGGTTACTTTTATTGCCTTTTATCCTGTTCTTAAAAATGATTTTACCAATTGGGATGATCATTTATATGTCACAGAGAATAATGCTATTTGCGCCGCCACCCCGGATAACCTAAAGCATATCGCTACATCTTTTTTTGCCTCCCACTACCAGCCGGTGACGATATTATCCTATCTATTGGAATACCGGTTTTTTAAACTTAACCCGTTTTACTACCATTTAACTAACCTTGTTTTGCATCTTTTAAATTGCGCCTTAGTTTTTTGGTTAATTTATCTGTTTACCGGCCAGGCCTTGGCTGGGTTTATTACCGCGTTATTTTTTGGCATTCATCCGTTGCAGGCCGAATCGGTGGCCTGGGTCAGCCAAAGGAAGACCCTCTTGTATACATTTTTTTATCTGGGAGCGCTGGTCAGCTATCTTTATTATTTGCGTAAGCAAAATCCGAAATATTTATTTTTCTGCCTGGCAGTGTTTATTTTATCGCTTTTGTCTAAATCCCCGGCTTTGAGTTTACCGCTGGTGATGCTGTTATTGGATTATTTTACTTTGCGTAAAATCAACCGGCAGGTTTTAATCGAAAAGATTCCTTATTTTGTCCTGTCCCTATTTTTCGGGTTGATGGCTATTTTAGCCTCCCGCGCATCCGCGCCTGAGGCCGGCAAGCAAACGTATGATTTACTTACCAGGTTAATGGGGATATCCGGGGATATTATTTTTTATCTTGGCAAGCTGATCTATCCGGTAAAGCTTTCAGTGCTATATCCTTATTACGATAATATTAAAAACAATCCGTTTTATCTATCTTCTCTGGTTATGGTTATAGCGATAGCCGCCGGCATTTTTGTATCTGCCAGATACTCGAAAAAAATAATCTTTGGCGCGGGTTTCTTTTTGCTGACGATATTCCCGGCGGTTCAATTCCTGCCGCAGCCCGATATACTTACTGCGGATCATTATGTTTACCTGCCCTGTATCGGGATTTTTTATTTATTGGCGCAAGTCGGCCTGTGGCTGTATCAGAGAAAGGCAAGATATTGGCGCCTGACCAGGGTGATTTTGGTAAGTGTTATGGCGGCGGTAGTTGTTTTTTTAGGCTGCTTGAGCTGGCAAAGAAGCCAGGTTTGGAAAGATAGTTTAACTCTATGGGATGATACTTTAAAAAACTATCCGCAAGTAGTTAAGGCGTATGTGAATCGCGGGGAGTTTTTTCTGGAAAAGGGCCAATATGCCAAGGCGGGTTCTGATTTTATGATTGCGTTAAATTTAGACTGTAATTGCTATGAGGCTTATTTTAACCTGGCTGTTTTGAGCAATATTTTAGGAAATTACGATGAGGGGATTGATTTTGTAAAAAAAGCCCTCAAGATCAACCCGGTTTTTTGGAAGGCGCATAATTTATTGGCTGTTTTGTATGGTAAGGCCGGTAAGCCTGCTTTGGTGATTGATGTTTGCCGCAATTTAATCGAGTTGGATTCTGATTCCGTGGAAGCATATGTTAATCTTTGCGGAGCATATGGGAATTTGGGTGACTATCAGCAAGCCATAGCCTATGGCAGGAAGGCGGTAGCCCTTGATCCGTATGCGGCCTCTGCGCAGATTAACCTGGCTGTGGCATATTATTATACAAAACAATACGATTTAGCTATTTGGCATTGTAATCAGGCGATTAAGCTGGGGTAT
>CAZEBD010000026.1:0-4124 GCA_964510625.1 uncultured Planctomycetales bacterium | reverse complement strand
TATTGCGGGAGGAGTCCCTCCTCGGGAGAATATTGCGGGAGGAGGGAGTTGAACCCTCAAGGGTTTCCCCACACGCTTCTGAGACGTGCGCGTATGCCATTCCGCCACTCCCGCGAGATAAAGCTAAGTATATATTAGTCATCATATCCTGTCAATTATTTAAAAGAATTAAAAATGGGCGGGAAAAGGGGGCGTTTCCCTGGATAGAGAAACGCCCCCTTTTTAATTGCGGGGGCATCCTTTTGCTGTTATAATAACAGATTACTAAAAAGCAAATTTTTAAAATTTAATTCGAAATTTAATTCGGGGGACACAACACTTAATTCTAATCTATAAGTACCAGAGGAATTAAGTGTTGTGTCCCCGGAATAAGGAGAGGATAATGTTTTTGGGGCAGTTTAAGATTACCGCTTTTGCCATGGCCCAGATATTTATTTTAGGGGCCTTAGGGTATCTTTTAGTAAAAAGAAAAGCCTTGTCGCATGAGGGTTTAGATGCTTTAAGCCATCTTTTGATCCAGATAATCTTTCCGGCCTTGATCTTATCTCAGATGCTTAAGAATTTTAACTTTAGCCTTTACCCGGATTGGTGGGTCTTTCCGTTGGCCAGTATAGTGATTACGTTCATCGGTTTAGCTACCGGATGGCTCTTGCTTAGACTGTCGGGTTTAAAAAAACATAAATTACAGTTTTTAAGTTTAGTGGCTTTTCAGAACTCCGGATACCTGCCTCTGGCGTTGGCCGGGGCGATATTTTCCGGCCAACAGGCCAATGATATATTTATATTTATTTTTTTATTTTTGCTGGGTTTTGACCTGGTGGCCTGGTCCCTGGGTATTTATATGCTCACTTATGAAAAGCAGGTTAAATTTCAGTTACGCAGTATCTTTAGCGCCCCGGTAATCGCAAATCTGGCCAGCCTTGCGCTGATCGCCCTGGGGTTAAATAGGCTTATCCCTGAAGCGGGGTTAAGGCCTTTAACGATGATCGGCAACTGCACGCTGCCCTTAGCCATGATCGTCGTTGGGGGTAATGTGGCTTTAATCCAGCTTAAAGATATCAATTGGAAGGTTACCGGCATATTCCTATTAGGTAAATTAATCATTCTTCCGGCATTAGGGATCGCGGTAGTTTTAAAATTTGGGCTGCCGTATTTGCTGGGTTTTTTAATCGTGATGCAGCTGGCGATGCCGTCGGCGACTTCATTATCGGTGATTATCCGTCGTTACAATCGGCCGGACGCCCTGATCAGCCAGGGGGTATTCTTCAGCCATATCGCCGGCTTATTTACCATACCCTTATTTTTAAGTTTATATTTATACCTGGTTATGTTAAAATGAGCAATATTATCGCCACTAACCGTAAAGCCTACAGGGATTATGAGGTTCTGGAATCCTTAGAGAGCGGGATCGAACTTAAGGGTTCGGAGGTTAAATCTTTACGTGCCGCCAGGATCAATCTAAACGATAGTTTTGCCCGGTTTGAAGGAAACGAGATTTTTCTGTATAACGCGCATATCAGTCATTACGCGCAAGCCAGCTATTTAAACGTTGATGCGGACCGGCCGCGTAAACTGCTTCTGCATAAGAAGCAGATCCAAAGGATTAACGGTAAGCTCACCCAGAAAGGCCTGGCCTTAATTCCGTTAAAGATTTATTTTAATGAGCGGGGATTTGCCAAAGTTGAGCTGGCGCTTGGCAAAGGCAAGAAGATCTACGATAAGCGGGAAACCATCAAACGCCGGGAGACCGATAAGCTCCTGCGCCGGGTGATCAAGAATAGAAGAGGATAGTTTTTAAAATCGTTATTTGAAAACTTGGGGGTGAAAGGGTTCGACTTAAGATCGTCGGATAAAAGTAGCATGCCGCGGACGCACGGTTAGCCGCGTTAACAATCCTTGCACAATATAAACGCAAACACTACAGCGTTTACAAACCGACTGGCAGTATCATCGGCTAAACCGATGTTATTTCCAGCTGGTTTCGCACCAGCCTTCGCTAATTAATTTAGCGAAGCCTCTAACTGTCCAGCCTACGGGATAGATTAGAGCCCTAGTAGGATAGCCTCGGCGGTTAGCCTTCCAAACCGGGGCGAAATTTTTAAAGGCTTGCGCCCTGCAAATTGCGCCTGGTAGAAGTTGCAGGGCTAAGACAAATTATCAGGCTAAGCATGTAGCGGCTTTTATTTGATTGCTTAAGGACGGCGGTTCAATTCCGCCCACCTCCACCAAAATATTTTATGAAAATTCATTCATCTTTAAAATTATATTTTTTCTGTATCGGCTTGGTGGTTTTAATTGCCGGCTGCGCCACTGTGCCGATCGGTGAGAATATTCCCACTTATTCTATCGGCGGAGTGACCTACTATCCTTTAGTGACTTTGTGCGACTCACGCGGGGTCTCAATGCAGTATGACCCGCTGGCCCGGGTGGCTTACCTGGATAAAGACCTTGAGCATACTACTCTGAGGGTCGGGGATGCTGTTTTGCTGGTTAATGACCGCACCCTGCGGTTGAATAACCCGGTGGATATCTATCAGGGAACAATTGCGGTGCCGGCGCAATTTAAAGAGCAGGTTTTTGACCTGTTGTTTAAGAAATCCGTTTCCGTATCCCGCCGCGCTGCTGCCGCAAAAATTAAATTACGTAAAGTGGTAATCGATGCCGGCCACGGAGGCAATGACCCCGGGGCAATCGGCAAAAGCGGTCTGAAGGAAAAAGATGTTAATCTGGATATCGCCAAAAGATTAAGCGCGCTCCTTCGGGCTGAAGGGGTGCAAACCGTGCTTACCCGTTCAACGGATAAATTTGTCCCGCTCTCCAGCCGGGTCAGTATTGCTAACCGTTCCGGGGCCGATTTGTTTATCAGTATTCACTCTAACGCCGCTCGCTCAAGGTCTTTGTGCGGTTTTGAAGTTTTTTATGTGGCGCCCAGCGTCAGCGACTCCAAGCGCGCTGCTCTTACTGCCCGCAGCAGCTCTTTAAATCTTAAGAATACCGTAGTTTCCGGGGACACTCAAGATTTAAGGACGATTGTTTGGGATATGATTTATGCTAACAGCCGGGCGGAGTCGATTGAGCTGTCGCATTCTTTATGTAAGATTATGGATTCCAGCATTGACGCTAATATCCTGGGAGTAAAGAATGCCCGTTTTCAGGTATTAAAAGGGATCACTATGCCGGGGGTATTGATTGAAGTAGGTTTTGTTTCTAATCTGAATGAAGAGCGCCTGCTTAAAACCGCTGCTTACCGGGAAAAATTAGCTAACGGTATGTTGGAAGGGATCAGGGATTATTCTCAGAATATGGCTTTAGTGGAGGCAAATTCCAGATGAGTAGTGCAATCGGAGTTTTTGATTCCGGGGTAGGGGGGTTGACGGTAGCCAGGGAGATCATCCGCCAGCTGCCCAATGAAAACATTGTCTATTTCGGCGATACTGCCCGTGTGCCTTACGGGATCAAATCCGCCCAGACGGTGATCCGTTTTTCTGTCGAGAACATATTGTTTTTATTAAAACAAGATGTTAAATTAATCTGTGTTGCCTGTAATACTGCATCCAGCCTGGCGCTGCCGTCGATCCGAAATAATTTCCGCGTACCGATCATCGGGGTAATTACTCCCGGGGCAAGGGAGGCGGTATATGCTTCGCAGAATAAACGTATCGGAGTGATCGGGACCAAGGGGACGATTAAAAGCCGCACTTATGAAACAGAGATTAAGCAGTTGGATCCGAAAGTAAAAGTTACGGCGGTGGCCTGTCCGTTGTTTGTGCCTTTTGTTGAGGAGGGGTGGTTGGCCGGCGAAGTGGTTTTAAGTGTAGCCAGGAAATACCTGCAGCCGCTTAAACAGGCCGGTGTGGATACGGTGATCCTGGGGTGCACGCATTATCCATTACTTAAGCCGGTAATCCAGGAAGTTTTAGGTAAGGGTGTTGTTTTGATCGACTCAGCCAAACAAGTAGCGTTTGAGATTAAGAAAATTCTCTCAAGCGAAGATCTTTTAAACCGCGCCAAAGGCAAGGCAGGCAAACATAAATTTTATGTCAGCGATAACCCGGAGTGGTTTAGTTCGCTGGCGCAGCGGTTTATGGGGAAGAAAGTAGTAAATGTGAAGAAGGTGGAGAATG
>CAZEBD010000025.1:230-13686 GCA_964510625.1 uncultured Planctomycetales bacterium | reverse complement strand
TGACCCCCTCGTTGCGAACGAGGTGCTCTCCCAACTGAGCTACAGCCCCAAAGACCAAAAGTAATTATACCCGCCTTTTACAGAGCTGTAAAGAATGATTTCAAAAAAACAATAAAAAATTGTTTAAACAGAGGAAGAGCTATTGCAGATGACTTTGGTTTTTATTTCAACCTGGGGATTTGAAAAGTTAGTTCCGGTGGCTACCGGAAGTGCCGGATTATAGCGGCCGGCTAAACCGATATCAATATAATTACCCTGCGCATCTATCTGGGCATAAAAGCCATCGCTAACAGGAGAAAGCGGCATCAGGTCATTCACAAACTCCCCGATAATCTTAGTACTCAAGACCTCCGCCGGAACTTTAGCACAGATTCCGCTGCAAGCAACGCTCAGCTCATGGGTTGTGGAATTAAGAGTATAATAGATCCAGATATCATCGGTTAAATCATCAGGGGTCTGCGGCTGGTTACAATCATAACGGACCTGGAATCCCGTAGGATCGACATCATCCGGATATAATTCGATCGGCGGATTAAGCTCATCCCCGCCTGCCTGCTGGATATATTTAGACATATGCTCCAAAGTCAGAACTAGCTGACTTTGCACCTTGGCCCGCTTATCCCCGTCGACAACCTGCATTCTGGTAAAAGCCTCAAAATTAAAAAAAGCTAAGATCAGCGAACCGACAATTACTATGCTGATGACCAGCTCGATTAAACTTGAAGCAATAATCTTCATATTCGCTGTTAGAATGATTCGGTCCAGGAAATTGTAGTAGCCACCCGCTTTAAGCTGGTGCCGGAAACATCGGTTATCGCATAAGTGGCGGTAAAATCCGTATTATTAATTTTTTCTGTTTCCGGAGTTTTGCCGGCGGCAAATATACCGGTAGCCCAGTCTTCGAAACGAACATCCGCCTGTAACGGGTCAATAAAAAACTTGCCCAGCTGAGAACTGGTCATGCGCTGGCGGGCGTGAATTAAACGGCCTTTAGCCGCAGTAAAAACACTGATCATCCCCAGCATAACCATAGAAAATATAGCAGTAGATACCAGTATTTCCACTAAGGTAAAACCTTTTGGCTTATACTCTAGTTTGAAATTAATAATTTTCATTATTTAGTTTACGGGGGGCAGTATGTACCGCCGGTGCAATCAGGATCGGAATCATTGGTAAAATCAATATCCCAAATTCTTCCATCCCCTGGGCTGCGGGTAGCCGTGCCGGTTCCGGTACTGATTGTCGGACTGGCTACATTAATTGTCCATTTAGTACTGGCCTCAGGCAAGCTTATTTTTAAATAACTATTAATATCTGAAACTGTGCTGGTATCGGCAAGATATGGATAGTAAAAACCCTGCTCCATACGGTAAATCTTTTCCGCGGCACGGATTAAGGAAAGAGTGGCTTTGGCTTCACTATTTAAGGTTTTTTCTTTTATGGAAAGATAATTGGGCCAGGCTAATGCCGCTAAAACCGCGATGATTATTAAAACTACCAAGATTTCAATTAAAGTATAAGCTTTATTTTTCATGATAGTTTAAACCGTAAACTCAGAAAACCAGTTTTTAGTATCCAGCGCTTCCGCTCCAGCTGCCGGCGATATTTAAACCCTTGGTCCAGGCACTGGCACCCTGCTGAGGTTTACCACCAGTGGTACATCTTGTCGCAGTACATAACCCGGTAGTGTCGCAGGAGTATGTGAAAAAGTGCGAAGAGGTACAAGCGGTAGGAGCCTCTACACCCAGACCCGACACACCCGTATAAGCACCGTTTTCATTATATTCCGCAACCTGAGCAGTCCTTAGAGTGCCTAAAACCATCCTGGCTTCAGCGGCACGGCTTTTTTCTACTACTTTATTATACTGAGATAAACCGATGGATGCCAAAATACCGATAATGATAACCACAATGATTAACTCTACCAATGTAAAACCCTTTTTCATCTAATCCTCCTTGTTTGAAATATTTCTGCAACTTGGTTAAATTATATAGCCAACTTCAATAATTGTCAATATTTATCCGCTAATTTTTGACAATTCAAATATCGGCAAGAACATCCCTAAAACCATGATCCCGATGATCCCGCCGATGACCACTAAAACCAACGGTTCAAAGAGCGCCACAAAACGGGCTAAAAACGTATCGCAATATTCCTGGTAAAACGAATTAATTCTTTTAAACATCTGGGGCAGCTCGCCGATTTCTTCTCCAATATTCACCATCTGGATAACCATCGGTTCAAAAAAACCGCTGCGTTCAAGAGAATAGCGCATCGGCTTACCCTCCCGGACATCATCCTTAATTTTACGGATAATATCGGCCATAGTCAGATTATTTACGCTGCGGCTGGCAATCTCCAGAGAATAAAGAATCGGGACTCCGGATTCTAAAAGCGTGGCCATTTCCGAAGAAAACTTTTCAATATTAAAAGCCAGAAAAAATTCACCAAAAACCGGGATTTTAAGCTGAAATTTTTCAAAGTTTAACCTGCCGGATTTAGTCTGGGCATATTTCCTGAGCATAAAAATTCCCGTACCGATCGATAAGAACAACAAGATAAAATTTTGTTTGATGAAATTACTAATCTCCACCAGGACCATAGTCAACCAGGGCAGGGTAATATTAAAACTTTTAAAAATTTCGGCAAAAGATGGAATAATTTTCAAAGTTAAGAATAACAGCGCTCCGAAACCGGCCAAAGTTAAAATTGCCGGATAAATCAATGCCGAGATAACCTTATTCCGGAATTGTGCCTCTTTCTCCATATATGTAGCTAAACGGTTTAAAACAACCGCTAAATTTCCGCTGGCCTCCCCACTTTCCACAAGATTGATCCAAAGATCCGAGAAAACATTAGGATGCACCGCTAACGCCTCATGAAAACTCAAGCCTGCCTCCATGTTCTTTTTTAAATCCATCGCCACATCATAAAGCTTAGTACTCGCCACCTGCTTAGAAATGATCTCCAGGCTCATCAGGATAGTCACCCCTGCTCCGATGAGAGTAGATAGCTGACGGCAGAACAAAGTAAGGTCTTCATTAGTAATCCTGCGATGTTTAGATTTAGCCCGCACTTTTACAGAACGCTTAGCAGTGGAATCGCTAAAAGACTCTGAACCTTCCGGAATTATATTAACCACGACCAACCCCTTGGATTGGATCTTGATTACGGCGTCCTCCTGCGAATTCGCTTCTTCCAGGCCAGTTTCTTTACCTCCCGAATGGTTCCTTGCAATATAATAAAACTTTGCCATTATTCCACTCCTAAAGTAGTAGAAAAAACTTCTTCCAGGGAAGTTATACCGTTTTCTACCATTTTAATACCGGATTCATAAAGCGTCTGCATCCCGGAAGCCCGGGCGACTTCCCTTATTTTTTGGAAAGGGGCTCTTTGGCTGATCAGTTCCTGGATCTCCGTGGTCACCGGCAAAACCTCGACAATACAAGTCCGCCCCTTATACCCAATATTATTGCATTTTGAGCAGCCTTTCGGCCCATAGATCAACTCTGCTTTGAGCGCCACTCCTTTAAGTTGAGCCGCGGTAGGCTCAAAAGCAACTTTACAATCCGGGCATAATTTACGTACTAAACGCTGGGCAATGATCGCCAAAAGCGAAGGGGCAAGCATGTATGGCTCAATCCCGATATCCATAAGCCGGCTGATCGCCGACGGAGCATCGTTGGTGTGCAGGGTACTTAAAACCAAGTGGCCGGTAAGGGCTGAACGGATGCAGATCTGAGCGGTCTCCAGGTCACGGATTTCTCCGACCAGCATGATATCCGGGTCCTGGCGCAAAAAACTGCGCAAGGCCGCAGCAAAAGTAAGCCCAATCTCCGGCTTAACCTGTACCTGGTTAATCTCATCCATCTTGTATTCAACCGGGTCTTCAACCGAAACAATATTCTTAGACGGGCTTTTGATCTCATTCAAAATAGCATAAAGTGATGTAGATTTTGCGCTACCGGTCTGCCCGGTAACTAAAACTAAACCGTAGGGGGAAAAGATCGCTTTACGCACATGTTCCAGCTGAGCAGGATCAAACCCCAGATAATTCAGGTTTAAAATCACTCCCCCGCGGTCTAAGATACGCAAAACCGCTTTTTCTCCGTAAATCGTGGGGATTATCGAAACACGGATATCGATCGGACGCTCATCGATCCTGACTAAGATCGCCCCGTCCTGAGGCAGCCTTTTTTCGGCGATATCCAACTTAGCTAAAATCTTTACACGGGAAACCAGCGGCAGGTGCAAATGCTTAGCCGGCGGAGGTATCTCATAAAGTTTGCCGTCGATCCTGTAGCGCAATGAGATCCTGTCTTTAAACGGTTCGATATGAATATCGGAAGCTCTTTCTCCGATGGCCTGGCGGATAATTAAATCCACTAACTTTACAACCGGCGCCTCTTCTGCGCGGGCGATTAATTTATCTAAGCTCAGCTCCTGCCCCAGATCCTCACTGCTTTGCAAGGAAGAGGTCGCATCGACATCATAACTGGAATCAACCACATCCTTCAACATCGATGATTTACCGTAGAACTCTTCCACCGCTTTCAAAATATCGGAACGGGTAGCGATCACCGGATTGATTTCGCTTCCGGTGAGCTTTCTTAAACTATCGATCAAGAGAATATCTAAAGGATCAGATAAAGCCACGGTCAGCGACCTAAGCATACGCGAAAGAGGCAGGACTGCGTTCTTAAAAGCAAAATCATGGGGGATAAGGTTCTCTAATCCCTGGTCCATCGCTGGCTTAAGCATCCCGGTTCCCAGGGAAAAATAAGGCATGTTCAGCTGCTTGCATAAAGCCGCCAGGACCTGCTCCTCTTTGACCGCCCCGATCTTAATCAGGACCTCGCCCAGGCGCCCGCCCTCACGGCGCTGGGTAGTAACGGCTTGCTCCAGCTGACTGGCAGTAATAATTCCTTCTTTTAGTAAAAAATCGCCTAACCTTAAATAATTATCTTTTGCCATTGATGCTCTTATCGAACTTATTCATATTCGCATTAATAATGTAATCCCGGCTGGTATTTACTGCGGCCGCCGCTTGTTCCCTGACCGGCAGCTGGATATTCTGAACCTGCGCCAATTTAGGATCCACCGGCTTATCCCTGACAATCCGGGGAGTAATAAATATAATCAATTCACGCTCCAGGCCCTGGGTAATTTCCTTGTGCCTGAACAATGAACCAATGATCGGAATATCCCCCAGAATAGGCAGTTTTTTTCTGATAACATTCTGATCATGATGGATCAATCCGCCCATAACAATCGTTTCTCCGTCTCTGACCTTGACAATAGACTTAGTCGACCTTACCTCCACGTCGGACTGCGGATTATCAGTAGTGCTCAAGGCGCTTACGCTGGAAGCGCTTGATTTCGGGTTAATTACCATAGTAATCTCATTGGTCTCTAAATTGATCTGCGGAGTAACCCTCAAGAAAATACCCGTGCCTTCGGGAGTAAGCTTCAGATCCGTGGAACGGGTATAATTAACCGTAGGAGCCGATGTCTGCGTCCCAGGGGTTTCCTCTTTACCCACAATCTCATCTTTAGTCACCGAGATCTCCGCCGTCTCATTATTCAAAGTAAGCAGGCGCGGGCGGGCTAAAAATTTAGTATCGGTCTGTGTACGCATAAAATCCAGCTGCATGTCGTATTCGCTACCGGCCGGATTAATCGATAAAAGGCCTTTACCGGCATTAATCACTTTACTCCAATCCCCGTAGGGAAAACCTAAAGAAGCGGTAGCCCCGGTTACAATCGCAGAAAACGGGGTATCCCCGAACTTAAATCCCAGCTTATCTACCGTATTTTTACTGACATCTAACATCTCCACTTCCAGTATTACCTGCGGCACCGACACATCCAAGGCAGCGATAATCTCGCTGATCACCTTCATTTTCATCGGAGTATCCGTAACAATAATGCTATTAGTCCGGAAATCTTCCATGATCGAACCGTGAGCAGAAAGCAACTTCTTTACGGCGCTGGTAATCCCCCCTTCGCCTTCTTCCTTATACTTATTGCGAGCGCTGGTAACCAAAGTCGTACCACCGCTTAAACCTTTAGATAGATCTTCTATCAAAGAAGAGGTAGTAACCGTAGCATATTTAAGATAAAAAACCTTGGTCACAGTCTCCGTTTCCATCTTCCCCAGTTCCTTTACCGCAAAAACATTGGCCCGGCTGTCTAATTCATAAGCAAGGTTATTGGCTTTAAAAATATTATCCATCGCCTCACTCAAAGGGACTTTATCCATATAAAGAGTAATCTTTCTGTCCTGGACCGCTTCCGAGGCGATGAAATTCAACTGCGACTGGATAGAAAACACTTTCAAAATGTCCTTAAGGCTGGCATCTTTAAAATCCATCGAAATGGTCGGCTCCCCGGCCAAGGCCGGCAGAGGCGGCTGATCCTCGGCATTAAGCCGCGCAATAAAAAAAGCAAAGATCAGGAAAAAGGTAGCCGTGGTAGTTATAAATAATTTCTTCATTTTAACCTCCCTTAAGTTTTATTAACAGCAGCAGTGCTGTTTGCTTCCGGTTTGATTTTAACCGAAGCTGCTCCCGGGGCGTCTAAGCTGAATGACACCCCGCCAAAACCAAAAGTTATCCCGGTTTTATCAATACTTAAAATCTCTGCTCCCTCGATCAGGCTGCCGACCGTCACAACCTGGTCATTAATAATTGCCTGCGGAGCCCTGCCTCCCCAGATTACTCCCTGCACTTTTAATTTTTCACGGTCAAATTCCACCGGAACTACCATCGTATCTTCCGGCGGAGGCGGAGGCGGCTCATCCTTAGTTAAATATGTTTTAAAAGGATCCCTCAATTTAGCGGACTGATATTCCATCATCGGACGCTGGATTAGCCCCGCTGGAGCTGCTTCCTGCGCCCAGGCGGTAACCTGGGCACCGAAGATTAAGATTAAAACTGATAATAAGTATCTGGATAGTCGGCTCATCATTATAAATAAGCTATTGTATTAATTTTAAAACTAACCTCTAACCCCACATCCGCTTCCGATTTTGAATTCTCGCCGCTGGCGATAATATTAATCTCACTCACCAAATAAATCGCCTCATTATTCTCTACTTTGCTGATAAAATCACCCAAAGCATGATAGCTGGGGGCATTTAAAGTAATTAAAAAAGCGGACTTAATATACTGTTCATCTACTTCGTCTCCTGAGGGCTTAATCGAAACGATTTTAATCGCGGTATTCTTAGCAATACCGCTGATTACATCCATAACAGAACCCAGGTCTTTTTTGACAAAAATATTTTTATAAATTTCCGTCTTCTTTTCCAGCGCCAGGATGTCCTGGCTGATTTTATTTTTTTCCAGCTCACTCTGTTTTTGCTGTTCTAATGACTCCAGCCGGTGATTGGTAGAATTATAAAGATTTAAAGCAACCACTACGGCTAAGATAATTAAGCCGATATTTACGATGGTGCTTTTATTCCTTTCGATTAAATCATAATTTATAACCATGCTATTTTTTCCCCCGAGAATTTTTGCAGGCAATCTTAAATACAGCGATACTTCTCTCTTGCAGGCGGCCCCGGTCAATATAACTTATAGCTATATCCCTGAAATGTTTAGCAAACAATGGGTCTTTTTTTAAATTAGCCAGGAAAATATTTACCGATTCAAACTCCTGCTCACCATCCTTAAGGTAAACCTGCCCGCTAAGCTCAAGATCTACGGACATATCTTTAGCTTGATTAAGGCTGAAAGAAGACAACCAAACACCCGGAGGTAAATTACGGGGTATGGCACTGAGAAGCGGAGTAATATAGGTATTATTCTTTACCAAATTATCCAACGCGATGATCTTTCTGTTATATTTAGAGCTTAAAGCGTTTAGATCCTCGAAATTATCACTAGCCGCAGAGCCGATTTTGACGCGTCCGTTGATCACTGCCGTTAATTCCTGCTGTTTGCCCTGAGTGCGCATCAACCCATGGCTAAAAACCGCCACACACAGGACAATTCCCAGAAAAAGATACTTTAAATCTACTTTGAGGCCTTCGAAAAAAGCTAACGGGCTGCCGACAGAGGCAGCTGCTTTAGCGGCTTTGATCCTTGAACCGATAAGGTTTATCTTAATCTTAAGCGCAGCGGACTTAAATAGCGCCGCCGCATAGCCTTTAGCCAGCGTGGAAGAATAAGCAATGGTCTTACCTAAAACTTTCTGAGTATCTACGAATTTAACCGGAATCGTCGATTCGGCAAAATAAGTCTTTAACCCCTGGTGGCTTTCTTTATCCGATACAACATAAATATTCTTTACTTCTTTATCCGGGAACTTACGGTTGTAATAATCGAATGAAATCCGGATCTCATTCTGCAGTTTACCCTGCTTTTGCAATAGATCCGCTTCAGCCGTCTGCTCAAAACCGGACGGTTCACCGACAAAATCAAAATCCCGGCTAAACAATGAAAAACCGTTCTCATAGACCGTGAAATTGGCCTCATCCTCGTTGTTTAAATCGAAATTAAGGCAGGCGATTACTCCGGAATCACTAACCCCGGCAAGCTTTAAAAAACGTAAAATACTAAAGGCAGAATACTCCAGGGCATTGATCTTAAGGTTAAGCTGTTTGGCAAATGAGATGTAATTACTTAAAATTTCTTTTTTAATCCCGACAAAAAGGACTAAGCTGGTTTTGTTTTTCTTATTAAAGAACGCCTGAAAATCATAATCCAGGTCTTCAAGCTTAAAAGGAATGTATTTTTTTGCTTCGAAATTTACCCCGCTTCTCAGTTCACTCTGCGGCAACAGGGGAATTTCAAAGGTGCGGATGATCAGGTCCTGCCCGGATATACAAAAAGTGGCATCACTGGCATTAATCCGGTAACTGCGGAAGGCATCTTTAAGTAAAGCAATTATTTTTACATCAGTAGGCACCTTTTCCTCTAACTCCGATATTTCAAGCTTAGGATGAGGCAACCGGATGTTATTGACGATCTTATTGCCGGTAGTTTCTACAACACTGATGTCTTTAATCCCGAAATATACACCTAAAGAATTCATATACTATCCCCCTGGTCAGTCGAAGCCGGCATAGTAGTTTCGCGTTTTTTAGACCTTAACCAATTATCGATATCCTTGCGGTCGAATCTCCAGACCCCGCCAACCTTGATCCCGGAGATCTTACGCTGGTTAAGCCAATTATAGATCGTCTGCTTTTTTAATTTCAGATAATCCGCCAACTCATCGATATCGATTAATCTTGACATAAGTATTACTTCCTTTAGCTATAAAACATCACGGAGTTAATTAAAACATAACATTGTTAATTTGTCAAGTGTTTTATTATGAAATTATATCTATTCTTACTTAAACTTACTTTCGATATAAATAGCGACGGAAATCATAGTTACTTAACTTACTATGAACTATAATAAACTTACTTACTTTTATTTAGCGGTTTATTTGAGAATTACGGCGTGTAGGTATAATCAACGGTAGAATGAACGCAGAAATCGCTGCCTGCCGGCGGGTCACAAAGGTGATTATCTGAGGTACAGCTCTCTCCGGATGGACAAAAAATAATCCTAAACTTCCGGTCGACTACTGAGGTTGGAAAACTAGTATCAGTGATATCGCAAGGCGTCGCTTCCGGGCAGGAATTTGTAGGTGAGTAAGTCCAGGTACCGTCCCTAAGCTTCTCCAAGGCATAAACTACCCCGGCACGGGACGCATACATAGCCTGAATCCTGCTTACCTGGTGATGCGTCAGACGGGCATTGATTACGGTTATCCTAAGAATGACTATAGCAAGGAGCGAAGCAACGAAAATTATGGCAATGACAATAAAAAGGATTATTCCTTTTTTGCCGGACTTAGGCATCTTTCCTTAAAGAAATGCGGTAGTCATCATTCAGTTGCACTAAAACCACGTGGCCTTCGCGGGCAAGCCAGCCTAGACTCATCAGAATATTATCCCGGGAACGGTCAATTCCTTTAATTAAATCCTTCAAGCCCACCTCTCCTCTTTGATCCAGGAAATGCCAAATTTCACCGGCAGTTATACCAATTTCAATAATCATATTTCTCCCCTCCATGTGATTCATTTTATAAACATTTAGCAATAAGTCAATACTTTATTTTTTCCTTAAGCCCGGCTATTCTTTCCCGGACAAAATCCACTTGCGCAGCCGAGGGGTATTTTAGTATAACCTGCTTATAGGCCTCTAAAGACTTTTTAAAATCTTCCCGATCTTCATAAAGTTTGGCCACACGTAAAAGTGCCCGCAGGGATAGATCATTCTCCGGTATGTTAAGTTTGGCGACCAAAGCATACTCTTGGATCGCCTCCTGGACCTGCGACTGAGCATCCAGGGTCTCACCTAACTCAAACCGGACCCTGGCTTCCTGCTCAAGCGAAACCTTATCCAGGCTTTTAAGATAAAATGCCCTGGCCTGCGGATAATTACCGGTTTTATAATAGGCCCGGGCAATCCGGTAAAAAATCAGGTTATCGGCTTCCGGATGCCTTTGGCCTATTTTATTATACTGCTCCAACGCCGCTTCGGGATCGCCTTCCTGAATATAAATATCCACTAAAGCATAATTAGCATTCCCCACCATCCGGCTTTTTGGATAATCCTTAATCAGACTGTTAAAATACCTGCGCGATAGAGATGAATCACCTTTATGATAATAATATTGCCCCAGCCACCACAAGATCTCCGGAGCAAGTTCAGAATCCGGGTATTTACTGCGTAAGAGCTTAAACCGGTTAACCGCTTCCTCCTCCTGGCCTAACTGATAATAACAGTCGGCAATCTCGTACTCAGTTTTTTGCAGTAATTCATTATCTGCAGTATTCAACCTTAAGATATCCTTAAAAACACTTAGGCCTTCCTCAAACTTAGCGGCCCCTGCAAATGATACACCTAACATATATAATGCCTGAGGATATAACTGGCTCTCTTTAAAGTTTTTCCTAAAACCCTGAAATACTTCGGCACTTTTGGCAAAATCCGAATTCTTAAAATAAGCCAAGCCTTGGGCATAAGTAGCCTCAGGTAAATATTTGGAGTGCGGATAATTATCAAGCAGCGCTTTAGAGGAAGCAACCGCTGCTGGGTAATCCGACTTTTGCAGCTGTAAGCTGGATAACTGATATTGGGCAAGTTCGGCATACGCTGAGCCGGCGTTTACGGTAATATTTTTAAAAATCTCCAAGCTTAGGTCTATCTTCCCCTGCTTAATATAAACTAACCCCAGATTATAACGCAGCTTATCCGTTAATTCCTGGAAAGGCTGGGCAGCTTGCCCATCCTGGCTAAATTTAACTAAACCTTCCTGATAGACTTTGGCCGCCTGTTCATACTCCGCTAAATTATAAAAAGCATCGGCTTTACCTAAATATGCCTGCAGATAAACTAAGGGATCAGTGCTTAAATTAATCAGCTGATCGTAAAGTTTTCTTGATTCATAAACCCGGTTAGTCGCCGACATCAACAAAGCCTTACCTAAAATGAAGATCTCTAAACTTTTCTTGTCCAGGCTTTCTGCTTTGATCGCCGCCAGCGCCTCTTCCGCTTCCTTATATTTCAATAATTTTAGATAAGACCAACCTAAACCTAACCTGGCCAGGCTTTGCGCCTTGGGCTCTTTTTGAGACTGCGCTGACTTAAGATAATTTTTAGCGGCTTGGTCAAAATTATCAAGATAATACTGCGACTCCGCTAAATAAAAATATAAATACGGCAGGCGCAAATCATCATTACTGTAAAGCTTAAAGACCGGTTTGATCTTTTCCTCTAACTGCGCGTAATCTTTAAGCTGGTATAAAGATTCAACCAGTTTAAAATAAGCATCCCTGCTTTGCGGCTCATCCGGGAACTTACTGATCAGGATCTGAAAAGTTTGCACACTTTGCGCGAATTTTCCCTCCTGATAAAACGCCCAGCCCAAAGAATAATACGCCGCCGGCTCCAGGGGGGATTGCGCAAAGCTGCTGATCAGCTTCTGATAAAATTCTGCCGCCTTCTCAAAGTTGCCGCTTTTAAAATGCACCTCCCCCATCCAGAAATAAAGCGCATCTTTAAATCCGGCTGCCTGCCGGTTTTCCGTCAGACTTTGGAAAATATTTAAAGCTTCCAGGTAGCGGCCCTGCTGAAAATAACATTGTCCGCTGAGTAAATCCGCCTGAGGCCTGATCGTCGAATTCTGATAATCCCGCCCTAACCTCTCCAGCATCCCCAGGCTGACTTCATAAAAACCATCCTCATAGGCCTTTTTCGCCATAAAGAGCAGCTCCGCATCCTTAGAATCCGGCTCGGCCAGGCCGAAAGATGCAAAAAAAACCAGAAGGATCAAATTTAAAATAATTATTTTTTTCATTTATCCGGTAAAACTTCTTTAAGGAATTTAGCCGTATGGGAGCGTTTGGCCTTGATTAGTTCTTCGGGGCTGCCGCTGGCCACTACCTCTCCGCCCCGCTCTCCCCCCTCCGGGCCAAGGTCGATGATGTAATCGGCGCATTTAATCACTTCCAAGTTATGTTCAACCACGACCACCGTGTTTTTACGGTCGACCAGCCGCTGGAGCACGGCGATCAGCTTATCCACATCCGCAAAATGCAGGCCGGTAGTCGGCTCATCTAAAAGATAGAGTGTTCTGCCGCTTGAGCGTTTACAGAGCTCCGAGGAAAGCTTTATCCTTTGCGCCTCCCCTCCGCTTAAGGTAGTCGCGCTTTGGCCTAACTGCAGATACCCTAAACCCACATCAAATAAATATTCCAGAGTATTCCTGATCTTAGGAATATTATTAAAAAGCTCCCGGGCTTCTTCTACGGTCAGGCTTAAAACATCGGCGATAGATTTACCTTTATATTTTACCTCTAAAGTCGCCTGATTAAACCTTAAGCCCTTGCACAGGTCGCATTTAACATAGACATCCGGAAGAAAATGCATCTCGATCTTTTTGATCCCGTCCCCGCCGCAGGCCTCGCAGCGCCCACCTTTGACATTAAAAGAAAACCTCCCGGGTTTATATCCGCGCAGCCGCGCTTCCGGCAGTTGAGTAAATATCTCACGAATATGGCCAAATACCCCGGTATAAGTGGCCGGGTTTGACCGCGGAGTCCTGCCGATCGGCGCCTGATCGACTACAATCACCTGATCGATTTCTTTTATCCCGCTTATGGATTTAAAAGCACCCGGTTTTTCTTTTGACCGATAAAGCGTTTTGGCCAATGCCGGATAAAGAATATCACTGATAAGCGTAGACTTACCTGAACCGGATACTCCGGTAATACAGATAAAATTGCCTAACGGAAAATCCAAATCAATATTTTTAAGATTATGCTCGCTGGCCCCTTTAATTTGAATAGTTTTACTCTGGCGCCAATCGCGGCGTTTATCCGGAAGAGGTATGTGCAGGTCACAACGCAAATATTTGGCCGTTAGCGAATCCTGATTTTTTAAAAGC